>JAHFSE010000142.1:0-3506 GCA_023265895.1 Gammaproteobacteria bacterium | reverse complement strand
CCACCAATAGATTCTTCATCAATCACAGGGTCGGCTAATTCCGTTCCATCAATTCGCAAAAACTGAATATAAGCCCCCGGCAGAAAATCCTGTGGATTTTTCCCTAATGCTAACAATCCCAATACAGTAGGCGTGGTATCTTCCGGTGATACGATCATTTTGCACGAGGCTAGACGTTCTTCGTAGGTTCGACCATTAGCTTCCAACACATCTGTCGCAAAGGCTGCTGGTAGATATTCATTCTCAAATATCACTCGTGCAAGATCCGAAAGTTTGGCTGAGGGAACAGGGAAAATATCAAATGGAATATTCTTATATCGCCTTTTTTCATTGAGGATACGTTCTTCTTGTTCGTTAGCAATAGAGCGACGAGGCCCAGTTCTAACCCAAATACGACCTTTATATTTGACCGGCGGCATATCTGACGGCATGACAGTGATGACTGCCATCTCTGCATCTTTTAATGTGCGTTTTTCTACTGAAAGCGCTGGTAAAGGGAGAGTATTACCATCGGTTTTTATATCCGCTAGAGTCAGGAGTAATTGATCTGTAATAGATATATAAGAAGGAGAGCCATCATCATGAGCGCCAATAAAAACAACACCTGGATGATTATGATTAGGGAGGTCGTTGGCAAAAGCACACACAGCCTCACGAACTTTTTCTGGTGTATCTTTGCTCTCAGTAAAAGAACGCTTCCTTTCAACTCGATCAGACTCTAGATCATTGAGCAGAAATTCTAATTCTTGATCAGTGAATTTCTTCATACTCATTTCTGTCCTTTGACAACCTAAGCATTGCTAGAGAGTTAAGATTTTAACAGGTCTCGGCATTGTGGCCCAGGAACCGCAGAACAGCAACTAGGAAGAAAAAACCATCGCTAAGGTTGCAGTATCTTTCATGTTTTATGCAACATTGAGTATTTTTTAAATGAAAACAAAAAATTTCCTAAAAAACATAGTGTTTGCGTCAAATTCCAGACTATATTGAAAATAACCCCTTCCTTATTCATACATGAGGTGACTCAATGAGCAGCATCTTCCAGCACTACCAGTCTCGTTATGAGGTCAATCAAGAAGAAGAATACTCCATCCAGGAATATTTAGAGCTCTGCAAAAAAGATCCTGCGACCTATGCTTCTGCTGCAGAACGACTCTTAACTGCCATTGGTGAACCTGAATTAGTCGACACAGCGAAAGACCCACGCCTCAGCCGAATTTTTTCTAACAAGATCATTCGACGTTACCCAGCCTTTAATGAATTTTATGGCATGGAAGAATGCATCGAACACATAGTGTCCTATTTCAAACATGCAGCCCAGGGGTTGGAAGAGAAAAAACAAATTCTCTATTTATTAGGCCCAGTGGGTGGCGGTAAATCTTCATTAGCGGAAAAACTCAAACACCTTATGGAAAAAATCCCTTTCTATAGCATTAAGGGGTCACCGGTGAACGAATCACCCTTGGGTTT
This sequence comes from Gammaproteobacteria bacterium, assembly GCA_023265895.1. GTDB lineage: Bacteria > Pseudomonadota > Gammaproteobacteria > Pseudomonadales > JAHFSE01 > JAHFSE01. Next base: position 2,036 of record JAHFSE010000142.1, on the reverse strand, counting down.
ATTTGATCCCAACGAAGATGGTCAAATTTTGGAAGAAGAATATGGCATTCCACTGCGCTATGTGAAAACCATCATGTCGCCTTGGGCCGTCAAACGACTGCACGAATTCAACGGCGACATCACCAAATTCCGCGTGGTAAAACGCTACCCTTCTATCTTAGATTTATGCGCCATCGCTAAAACAGAACCCGGCGATGAAAATAACCAAGATATTTCCTCCTTAGTCGGAAAAGTAGATATTCGTAAATTAGAAGAATACGCACAGAACGATCCAGACGCTTATTCTTATTCCGGTGGACTCTGCCGCGCTAACCAAGGTTTGCTCGAGTTTGTGGAAATGTTTAAAGCGCCGATCAAAGTGCTTCATCCTTTATTAACTGCTACCCAAGAAGGTAATTACAACAGCACTGAAGGTTTAGGCGCCCTACCTTTTGAAGGTGTTATCCTTGCACACTCCAATGAATCCGAATGGCAAACCTTCAAAAATAATAAAAATAATGAAGCCTTTATTGATCGTATTTATATTGTCAAAGTGCCCTACTGTTTAAAAGTCACTGAAGAAATTAAAATCTATGAAAAACTACTGCGTCACAGCTCATTAAAAGATGCGCAATGTGCGCCCGATACACTGCGAATGTTATCTCAATTCAGCGTATTGTCACGCCTCAAAGAACCGGCCAATTCCAGTGTCTATTCAAAAATGCGTGTCTACGATGGTGAAAACTTAAAAGATACTGATCCAAAAGCCAAATCTTATCAGGAATATCGCGATGCTGCGGGTGTTGATGAAGGCATGGAAGGGCTTTCAACACGTTTTGCCTTTAAGATCTTATCCAAAGTATTTAATTACGATCATACGGAGGTCGCAGCCAATCCCGTCCATTTACTCCATGTGTTAGAAACACAAATTGAGCAAGAACAATTTCCCAATGAAATTCGCGATCGCTACTTGCGCTACATCAAAGAATTTTTAGCGCCACGTTATGTCGAATTTATTGGTAAAGAAATTCAAACCGCTTACTTAGAATCTTATTCTGAATATGGTCAAAATATTTTTGATCGCTATGTTACCTATGCAGATTTCTGGATTCAAGATCAAGAATATCGAGATCAAGATACCGGCGAAATTTTTGATCGCGGCGCCCTCAATGAAGAGTTAGAAAAAATTGAAAAGCCGGCTGGCATTAGCAATCCAAAAGACTTCCGCAATGAAGTGGTCAATTTTGTCTTACGTGCTCGAGCCAATTATCAAGGTAAAAACCCTTCTTGGCTCAGTTATGAAAAATTACGCACCGTAATTGAAAAGAAAATGTTCTCTAACACGGAAGATTTATTACCCGTGATTTCATTCAATCCAAAAGGCTCTAAAGATGACCTGAAAAAACATGAAGACTTTGTCCGACGTATGACGGATCGTGGCTATACCGAAAAACAAGTTCGATTGTTATGTGAGTGGTATTTAAGAGTGCGGAAAGCACAATAATTATGAGCTATATCATCGACCGACGACTCAATGGGAAAAATAAAAGCGCTGTGAATCGGCAGCGCTTCTTAGAGCGTTACCGTGGCCATATCAAAAAAGCCGTTGCAGAGGCAGTCACAAAACGCAGCATTACTGATATTGAAAAAGGCGAAAGCGTTTCTATTCCAAAACGCAACATTGGTGAACCGACCTTTCGCCATGGGCCTGGCGGTAAACGATCAACGGTATTACCTGGCAATAAAGAATTTGTGCAAGGCGATCGCATTGCACGGCCACAACAAGGCGGCGGCAGTGGTAGCGGTGGTGAAGCCGGAGATTCCGGTGAAGGCAATGACGAATTTGTATTCCAAATCACCCAAGAAGAATTTCTCAATTTTTTATTTGATGATTTAGAATTACCTAATTTAATTAAACGCCAATTGGCGGGTGTAGAGACTTTCAAATATGTTCGCGCAGGTATCGTTAACCAGGGCAATCCTTCGAAAATTAATATTGTTCGCTCATTAAAACAAGCCACAGGACGACGCATCGCATTGTCTGCTGCAGGTAAACG
>JAHFSE010000141.1 GCA_023265895.1 Gammaproteobacteria bacterium | reverse complement strand
ATTTCATCGTCTTGCTACCTGTATTTGAAGCGCGGCTTGCAAGTATAACTGAAACTATCTAGCAATCATTACTAAAAACACTGTTTTATGATTGCTGATGAGTTGAAAAAGGTAATATGTTGGCTGAGATGTTCTTTTCGACAAGAGGGTCTACGGGGCGCATGGTTTGTGCTTGAGATAATACGGATTTTAGTTGAGTAAAGGCAGTATGCATTTTCTCTGATAGACGAATACAAATGCTGGTAGTTGATTTTGAACGTTGACGCTCCATATCAATTTTAAATTGTAGGCCGCGTAATTTTCGTTGTTCTTCAGGTGTAGCTGCTTGTATGAGTTGTTCGCATGCATGCAAGCGTAAGGATTCTAAGGCTTGAGGATCTTGTTGCGCCAGTTGTACCAATTCATTAAAGCTGGGTAATAAGGGTTGTGTCATGAGAGATAAGCCCCTTTGATGAATAAAATAAAAAAATGATGTTACTTAGCTATTTGGCTATTATCTCTGGTTAGCCGAGATCATGGAATACCCCTGTTTTGTGTTGAATGGATCAATGCAGGTGATTTATCTAGAGATTATCTCAGTGGTATTATGATTAACTGTTTGAAAAATCATTCATCTTTTTGAATTTCCCAGTAGGATTTTGGCATTGCATTACAATGCTGTTGTTTTGATGATTATTGTTATCCGTCTGTTATTGTGTGCCAAGAAAGGATTTTTTATTTATGCAATATGAATTAGGTGCTAGGACGATTGAATATCGCAGTCAGGATTATTTTATTGCACCCAATGCAACAGTGATTGGTTCAGTTATTCTCGAACATCAAGTGAGTATTTGGTTTAATGCTGTGTTGCGTGGAGATAACGATGTGATTCATGTAGGCGCACAAACGAATATTCAAGATGGCGCTATTCTACATACTGATATTGGTATTCCTTTGAAAATTGCTCGAGGTGTCAGTGTTGGCCATAAAGCGATGCTTCATGGTTGTTCTATTGATGAATATAGCTTAATTGGGATCAATTCAGTCATTTTGAATCGTGCGAAAATAGGACGTTACTGTATTATTGGTGCTAATACTTTCATCGCTGAAGGTAAAGAAATTCCTGATGGTTCTGTGGTGATGGGATCGCCAGGGAAAATTGTTAAAACAATTACTGAAGAGCAAAAAAAGATGTTGGAATTCAGTGCCGCACACTATGTAGAAAAAATTCAACAATATCGAATGCAATTAAAAAGTGAGTAATTTTTTATTCGCCCCGCTCTATTTCATAAATTAAATCGCCTGAAGTTGTTTTTGCGCTCGCTTCTGTTCGAAATCGCCAGTGTTGATCCAGCTTATAGCGAACTTTTACGGTAGAGATGGGGTCAAATAAACCAATGCCATAACTTAAATAGAGTTTTGGGGATAAATATTTTCCGATAGCGAGTGCGGCTTGTCGATTGGTTTGTCCTGGTGCTACATCAATAGAAATATCATCAATTCCAGTGTGTTTACCAAGAGAGCGAGTGAATTGATTGCTTTGTTGAAATCCTAAGCCAAAGGCTAAATTAAATAACAGATTCGTTTCATTTTGAGAACCTTCCTCGAAAGGATGTCCAAAAACTAAATAAGAAAGTTGCTCAGATTGCGACATAGTTGTGGGTTGAGAGAATAAAGAGAATTCTGGTTTTGCTAATGCACCTCTCGCATGAATGCCAACCTGTGTTGCATCGTCAATGATTCGATAGGCTTGTAAATCAATGCCAGGTTGATTCAATGGGCCGCCAGTAAAGAGTAATTTTCCTGTTTGTATGGTTAAGTCTTGACCATAGGCGCGATAGCGACCTTCCTCAATAGCGATATGTCCTGAGGCTACAGCTTTCTCATTATTTTTTTCTATGATATGCAAATTACCGGATAAACGGCTTTTTAGTCCTAAACCTTCAAAAAATACTTTATTACCTAAAGATAAGGTAATATCGCTATTGAATTGCCCTATTTTCTTAGTGGATGTTGTTGTAATCAGATCATTTGAAAAAATTAATTGTTGATCCGTTGAAGGGGTGATGCCTTCATTGAGATTAAAACTTTTGGGTGATAATTTTGCTTGAGGAATTTCTAAACTTCCCTCAGTAGTCAGTTCATGATGCTTTAAATTTAGGGTTAGATTCGGTGAGGCTGTGATCTGAAATTCTTTTGTATTGATGGCTGTGATATTTTGGCCTTTAAGAGTAGCGATAATATTGGGTGACCCGTTATTGAAAAGAGCTTGTCCAGAAAGATTTGCTATGCCTTCTCCAGATTGTGCTGAAAATAAAAAGTCTAAGCCGTTTTGAGTGATGTTATAAACGTCACCAGTAATATTTTTAAGGTCAACTTCGGGTCCATCTAATATAACGTGTCCACTACTGAGGACGCCTTGGCCCACGGCCTGTGGTGTTAATAGAGTGCCTGAAAAGTTAAAATTACTTTTCCATTGCCCATCGAGAATGTTGAGTTGTGTGGGCAGCCATTGATTTAAAAATGCTAATTGATTCAGTTGCCATTGTGAGTCGCCATATAATGGTGTTGTTTTCCAATGGGGCCAATCCATTTTAAATTTTGGTAAAGTCATTTTACCTTGTAGAAATCCTTGTTCGTTCAGATCTATTTTAAAATCACCGCTTAATTCGTGTTCATTGGTTTTTAATGAAATATGGCTTGGAGAAAAAGATAGCTGGCTTGAATCATGGTTGGTTATTGGGTCGGAGGTAGAGGGTGTCTGGTAGAGTGTTCCTGCACTACTATTGAGCATGATATTTATTTCAGGTGATTGCTGTGCTTGTTGTTTGAAGGAGCCTATGCCAGAAAAAATACCTGTGGGTTGTGCATGAGTGGGTAGCCAGGTTTGAAAGTATTCAACAGGTAATTGATCGAGTGACACATCTCCTTGTAAAAATTTTTCTGTGTGTTTTAGATTCATGCATAATTGAGCGTTGGACCAAGCCCAACAATGGGGATCAATTTTTTGGGCTTGCATACTAAGAGATCCATTCACTGATTTTGTGAGTACCCAAGCAGGTAAGGATTGCGGTTGAATTTTTGCCTGATTGAGCATGAATTGCCATTGATGAGTATTCCACTGACCTTGTCCATTGCCTTCGGCATTAAATAAATCACTTTTTAAATCAAAATTAAAATGATGATTGCTTAGTTTTCCCTGACTATTGAGCGTTAAGGATTGAATTAAATGATGGGTTGCTTTTAATTGATTTTCTTGAAGTGTTAGATGAGATGCTGTTTTTTGGGTGAGATCCAATTGAATATCGCTGTTCAGTTGATCAATAGCGTAAGTGCCAAAACGTAGTTTTTCCCCTGCTATAACAGCATGCACAAGCGGATTTTTTATGGATCCTTGTATCTCTGTTGTTAGATGGAGCGCGCCTGCGCTCTGTGGTAGCCAATATTCTAAATGTTGCGTATCGAGTAGTAGTTTGAGTTTTGAATATTGGCCAATATTTCCTTGTGCCGTAAGGTTGGTGTCTGCATAACGGATGTTGAGATGAGGCAGATCGAGATTTTTATTTTTTTGTTGGTAATAAATATGCTCGCCTGAAGCTTCAATGAGTCGTGTTTTGAGTTGCCCTGATAATGTGGCGTGATCAAGAGAAAATGCTAGCGCATGAGGGGAAGAGACACTGCCATGAAATTGTGTGGTGAAATTTAATATGCCAGGCCAGCTCCCATGATAACGTTCGGGCTTGATGTGTGTACCAGTGGCTTGTCCCTTAAAGTACCAATGAGGTGACCAAGAAATCTCACCTTGGCTCTGTATTTCTCCATCTAATAATTGTGTTTTTATTTCGGCCAATTGAATGGCTGTGAGTGAACCTTTGCCTTGTGCGTGTAGTTGAACGGTATGAAGAGAGGGTAGATCAGCTGTGGTTGCAAGCGAAAAATGATAGTTATTCATTGTGCCGGTGATATGAGCTTTGCCTGCGCTGCTTTGAATGGATTTCCATCGGTCATTGATGCCATTCATATTTTGCCATTGTATTTGCGCACTTAATTCAATAGGTTTTTTTAATAGATTAAAATATGCTAACCCTGTTGCTGAAAAATGAGATGCTTTTTTCTGGAGTTGAAAATATTTTAATTGAATGGATGAGCCAGACCAAAGGCTAGAAAAATACGCATTAAAATCACCCCACTTTTTACTATGAATAGATGTTGTGCCCTCTAATTTAGGATTCAGAAGCACGCCAGATAAGTTTCCTTTCAGTTGAAAAGATTGATTTGGCCAATGCGTATTCATATTTCCCAGGGATAGAAAATCAGTGGATAATTGTCCGCTCAGTTGTTGCTGTTGCAATATATCTTTCACCGTTATTGAGAGCGCACTGTTGTAAGGTGCTTTTCCTATTGTATATAACGTGAGTTTTTCTAGTGTGCCATTCAGCTGGGTCGTCAGTTGAATGGGTTGCATTTTTGGTAGTGCAATGTGTAGATCAGCACTTTGTGCAATACGCATTGGTTTTATAAAAGTGAGGCGAGTTTCTGCAGCAATATCTAACCCGTCAGAGTGTAACGTCCATTTAGGTAAATACACTTGATGCTTGTGTGCAATAGCTTGTAGTTGAATGCTTTTGATGGCGTAAATTCGTCGATGATTTTTCGAAAGTTGAATGTTATCAATGGACAAATTATCTAGATTGAGCATCAATGGTAATGAAAAAGATTGATGTTTCTGAATGAAGTGTCGGTAAAATTGAAAATCACTTGGGCCGTTGCTATCAATTTCTATTCGAGCAATCTGAAATTGATTAATTTTGAATATCCCTGTTAAAAGTTTTTCTGGTTGCCATTGCCAGGATATTTGGTGTAGCTGAATATGGCTATCTTTAGAATGCCAATTGAATTGATCTATTTTTCCGGCACCCAATAGAGTGCCAGAAATTTTTCCTAACGTTACTGTATCGGGTGACCAGTGATGTATTTGATGCCAAATCCACTGAGTCCCTTGAGGGGTTGCTAACAAAGCCAGTGAAAGGATAAT
>JAHFSE010000002.1 GCA_023265895.1 Gammaproteobacteria bacterium | reverse complement strand
CAATGATAACCCTCAATTGGATCGGCATGAGATTCATTGCTACGAGTATCGTAGTCACCCATACGGCGCAGCGAATTAGCAGATCAATTGCCATGCACGCCACTCGCTACAACTTCATTTAAAATTTGAGCTAACTTTCTCGTTTGTTCCTTGGTCGAATACTGCTTTATCGCTGAGTAATTTCCGGAATAAGTTATAAATCCAGTTTTTTTCCATTCTTCATAATATGACTTCAATACCGCTTCGACTTCACCAATCTCATCGCAACTAATGCCGGAATTGGTTTCGAATATCATTTCATCTACGCAGTCCTGATCTCTTGGAAACGCTATTATCGGGCGCCCCGAAATAATATATTCGAACAATTTGCTCGTTACCCAGCCCCGCATCCCAGGATGACTACCGATTAAAAGTATCGCCGCATTCCGCTGAATTTGGATGATTTTTTCGCGTTGGACAGAACCAAAATCTTTCACCAAATGAGCATAACGATGACCCAAAAACATATCAGTTAAGCGACTTGAATTTCCATTTCCGTAGAAATCAAGCGATGCATCTTCTTCTCTTATAGTACCGTTATCAATTAGATTCCCTAATGCATCCAATACTGGCCTTAGATTTGGCGACCCAAGTACTACGCTTCCTGTATAAACAATATTAAATTTGGTAAATGAGTTTGTGAAGTTCTGAGGGATTAATTCTTCATCAAAGCCATGAGATACAACTTTTACTTCTCGATCATGCCTTCTAGATAAGGTTGCTGCAAAGCCTTTGGAAACCGCGATTATTTCTGCTGCATTTTTCACGATGCGCTTTTCATGATTTAGAATCAACGGCAAAACAAAGCGGGTTTTTAAATTCGGCACCCATTGCCACACATCACGAAAATCCGCCACCCACGGTTTACCCGATAATTTAGAGGCATAGTTCGCTAGATCTAAAACATTTCCCTGTGGGGCAGTCGCCAAAATTGCATCGAACTGCTCCTCTTTCACCATGCTCTCTATTACTTTTTTTCCATTTTTAAAAAAGCCATAAGGATGCAAACCCGGCCGGGCTAATTTCATAATTCGCTCATGGATGCCTGCAACGGAAAAGCCTGAAAAGAGATTTGCTTCAACTTCATATATTTTTTTCGATGGTAAGTTTGGAATAAACTCCGGATCGTAATTACAGTTTTCTTTTGTCCACTTCTTAGTTAAAACAACTGTATCCCATCCAAATTCGCTCAGATATTTAACCATGCCGGCCGGACGCCTACTTGACGTTATACCGTGAGGTGGAAAATCATGTGCAATAATCAATAATTTTTTAGCTGGCATACTATTTAGCCGTTTCGTTAATAGCGGCATTCCACTTTATGGACCAGTTAGCGAAACTTAATTGCTCTTTGGCTATTGCTCTAGCCTGCTCACCCAGCGTCCTCCTCAAGGCAGGATCGTTGATAAGTTTTTCTAATGCTCTAAACAAATCATCTTCATTGGCGGGCTGAACTAGCAGTCCATTGTATCCATCCAATACAATGTTAGTGAGTCCGCCAACAGCGCTCGCCACTACGGCACGGCCAGCAGCCATACCTTCAATTGCGCTTAATGAGGTTCCTTCCGATCCTAAAGATGGCACGACAATAATGTTGTGCCTTGCTATGATTTCAGGCATTTCATCGTGAGATGCACGAATATAATTGACCGAAGCTGAAGGTGGTAAAATCCGCTGCATTTGTTTCAACTCTGGACCGTCACCGCAAAGTGTGACCTGCACAGACGGATAATGTTGCAGAATTTTTTGTGCTACATTGGCGAATTCTGAAGTGCCCCGAAATCGCATAAATCTTCTTGCAAACAAAATTGAGATTGGTTCTTTTTCGCATGGCGGATCAATTAAAAAAAATACATCATCTGCATGATTTGGAATTACGGTAAAGTTTGTATTTTTTGCATAATCCCCGATAAAAGTTCGCATCCAATTCGAATACGCATAGTCTACGCAGACGACATTATTATAATTTTTTATTCGTTGGTAGTTTCTAAAATTATCCATCAACTTATAAATATTTGGGAGTAATCTTGCTAGATTATTAGAGGTATATTGTTTAACTGCCAAATCCCAATATATTCCGTGCTGAATTACCAGCGTGCGATGCCATTTCGTAAAAACATTAAGTTGTTCGGTTGATATGATCAATATATCGTTAGCAGTTAAAATATTTTTCTCTACATAATCCACTAACATTTGAAAATTTTCTAATTCAAGTGCCACCACTTTGACATCGTCAAAATGATATATGCTAGCATTAGCTGCTCGTTGATATACTGAGAAATCATATGTTTTGCTGAATGCCCTGGCGAGTTGAGAAACGTAGGTTTCGATTCCCCCTATTTCCAGGCTTCCATCTCCGCGAACATATTTAGCGACGATAACTACGATTTTTGATGGCATGTTTAATTAGGAGAACCGAAGAACTTTGGATGAGATTTTAGAATTGGCTAAAACGCCTAAAATACTTTACCTCTGGCATGTGTAAGTATTATTACAGAGGATTTAGGCGCTTTTTTTCCTTAGCACAACGAGCCAAGCCATAATAAAGCTAGTAAACCCATGAAATAAATAGGCTGAAAGTAACGCTAGAGCAACTCCCAACGCCCCCTTATCAAGCAAAAGAAAACTTATGGCCACATAAGTAACACCCCAAAAAATATTAAGGGTAAATCCTGCCCACATCTTATTGCTCACCGTCAACATATGCCCGATAGGCATGCAAATTGAATATGAACCTGCGGCCGCAACCATAGCCACCAATACCCCAGAGTGGCTAACATATTCATGCCCATAAAAAGTCATAATCCAGGGACTTAGAATTCCGAGAACAATGACAGCAGGTAACATTATTATTAAATTGGCCATTACCGTCAGCAACACAACTCGGTTGGAGTTCTTCATGCTGCTATTTGACGCAAGATCCGTCAGAACAGGAAGTAAAATTCTCCCTGCCGCCATAGGTATAAATAGTACGGAAAAATACCATTGATTGGCGATGCCTAACACAGCCATTTCGCCTTTACCACCAACTGAGTTAATGAGCATGGTATGGCAAATCCAATGTGCGGGTGTTATTGCTAATCCAGATAAAAATGAGGGCAAGGCGAAATTGCGGAACACCGTCCATTCTTGTCGCCAATCAGATACGCCCAATTGAATTCCAGCATTATTTAGGCATTCTTTCAGAATAAAAGATGACACGATATAGCGCATAGCTGCCACGCAGATAAGGCCAACAACCGCACCGTTCAGGCCTTGCCAATATGTTAATACAATAAATACGGGTGCAGAAATGAATGCAGCAGCCAAATACGCAAGCGCGGTTTTTCTTACCGCCTCGAACCCAAGAAGAACACCGCTCTGATACCCGTCAATTGTGTTTAAAACTACCGCGATAGCAGCAAAAGGTAATATTCGTACCAACTCGGGTTGGTGCAGAATATGTCCGCAGATGAAAGGAGAACCTAATGCCAACAAAATAAGCAACAGAAACCCAGCACCATAGGATAGCCGCCGTGTCATCGTTAAAATTCGACCCAGTCGTTCAGGATTGCTAAATTTTAACTCAGCAACATGCTTGGTTGCTGTTGTGCCCAACCCTAGCGCGGCAAAAACGCCAGCCATTGCAAGCGTGCTTTGCAATATGGCGAATAAACCATAGCTTTCTTTTCCTAGCAAACGCACAACAAATACTATTGATGCAAGGCTAATTGCTTTTTCTGATACAACGCCGAATACACTCCAAAATCCTCCAAAAGCAATACGTCTTACTGTTGAAGATTTTTTTAATTTCTTTAATAGCGCTTCATTAAACATACTAACAACTCAAATGAAAATGAAGCCAGGAAAATAAAATCTACCCACCGGAAAGTTGTTTCAGTACCTCTTTCGCATCAGTTAAGCCAGGAAAGGTTTGCCCGGAGGCTATTGCGTTCTCAAGCTCATTTTTAGCAGCATCTTTGTCGTTTACTTTCAATTGATTTAGACCCAAATGATATCGAAGTAACGCAATTTTCGGCGCTTTCTCGACTGCTTTTTTAGTAAATTGCAGTCCCTGATCGAACTCACCTCTTTTATAATGAACCCAGCCGACAGTATCTAAAAATAGTGGATTTTCGGTATCCCTTAGTTTTTCAGTTAAAGCAAGGGCTCTATCTAGTGAAGGCTTATCTTGTTTATAGGTCACCAACAACATTGCCAAATTATTCACCGCAGCAGGTGTATTTTGAGTCTGCTTTAAGATTTCGTCATACTGCGTAATCGCGTCATCAATTTTCCCTTGTTTTTCATATTCGGCAGCCAAGCTATTTCTCAACGGAACAGCTCCGCCGGATTTTTCCACGCCATCCGCAAGCACACGGATCACATCACCAGACTTGTTTTTCAGTGAATAAATCGTGGATAAATTGAGGTAAGGAGTCCACCATCCTGGCTGCAATTCAATTGCATGCAAGAAGTCTGATTCGGCAGCATCATATTTTTGTTGTGCAAGCTCAACCTCACCTTTCAAATTAAATGCCGGCGAATATTTATCATCTTTCTTAATTGCTGAACTCAGAAAGTCTATGGCTTCTTGATAGCGCTTATCTTTTAGATAAATTGCAACCAGGTTTGATAAGGCGCCAACCGATTTAGGATCTTTCTCCAATGCTTGTTTTAAATAGTTAACTGAAGCATTGCTATTACCTTGATCCTGCTCCACCTTTGCTAACAAGGCATAACTATCAACTTGGTCAGGCTGTATTTCCTTAATTTTTTCCGCAGTCTTACGCGCCTCATCGTATTCCTTGGCGGCAATTTCAACTTTTGCAAGTTCTGTATAGGCTTGAACAAAAAGCGGGTTCAGCGAAATTACAGTAGAAAATTCTTCTTTTGCTTTAGGATATAAACCTTTTTCCGCTAACAGGCCTGCATACTGCATTCTCATCTGAATATCATTTGGCATTAGCTTTAAACTGGTTGCGAGCTGCTCTTGCGCCAAATCTCGTTGCCCGGACACTAGATAACAATAAATAA
>JAHFSE010000140.1 GCA_023265895.1 Gammaproteobacteria bacterium | reverse complement strand
CCTGACAATATCGATTTTCGTAATAAGTTTATTTATTACGTAGGCCCAGTAGATCCAGTACGTGATGAAGTAGTCGGACCTGCTGGCCCAACTACAGCCACCCGTATGGATAAATTTACTGAAATGATGTTAGCCAAAACCGGTTTATTAGGCATGATTGGCAAAGCAGAACGCGGCCCTACAGCCATTGAAGCAATAAAAAAACATAGTTCGGTTTATTTAATTGCTGTGGGCGGCGCTGCTTATTTAGTTTCCAAAGCCATTCGAAAATCTCGCGTTGTGGCCTTTGAAGATTTAGGCATGGAAGCCATTCACGAATTTGAAGTGGAAGAAATGCCTGTGACCGTTGCGGTTGATAGTTTAGGTGAATCGGTACATCAAACAGCACCTCACTATTGGCAAGCAAAAATAGGTAAAATTCCAGTGCAGCCTGTGTAAAAGGCTTTATTAATTTAGGAGAAAAATATGGGACATGTATTTGCAAATATTGAATTAAGCAATCCACGCCAACCGGATTTTTTACCAATTCATGTGACAGCTTTGGCTGATACCGGCGCATTGATGCTGTGCATTCCTGAACATATTGCGAATCAACTTAAGTTAGAAACAGAATCACTACGAGAAGTTTCCGTAGCTGATGGCCGCAAAACCAATGTACCTTACGTAGGCCCCATTAAAGTAAAATTTGATCAACGTTTTTGTTATGTAGGCGCTTTGGTTTTAGGTGATGAAGTCTTACTAGGCGCAGTCCCAATGGAAGATATGGATTTAGTAGTAAACCCCGGCAAAAGAACCATTACCGTTGATCCCAACAGCCCTAATATCCCACATGCCAGAGTGAAATAAATAATAGGAAAACTTTGCTCATGACCACCCACGCACTCATGACATCCGATCAACTGGGTTTAATTGTTCAACAGATTAACGCTGGTGTTTTCGTCATGGATTTAGAATGGCGCGTGCTGTTCTGGAATCGCTATATGGAAACACACAGTGGTCATTCCGCTCAAACAGTGGTGGGTAAAAATTTATTAACCTTATTTCCTGAATTACCCGCGCGCTGGTTTCAAAAACAAGTACAGGCGGTTGCAACATTAAAATCCGCTGCTTCACTTTCTTGGAAAGAAAAACCCTATCTATTTAAATTTCCTCATGGTCGCGTGGCTCAGCGCAATATTGAATACATGCGGCAAGATATTTTATTAGCGCCCCTATTCAATGAACAAGGTGAGGTCATCCGCATTTGCGCAACCTTGTTAGATGCCACCGATACCTACATTTATGAAACTCAACTCAATCAAGCGTTAGATCGTTTAGAAAAAAATAGCCGTATCGATGGTTTAACCAAATTATTTAATCGCGCTTATTGGGAACAAAGATTCTCAGAAGAAATTGCCCGCTTCCGCCGCTATCCAGGCAGTTTAACGGTGATTATGGCGGATATTGATTTTTTCAAACAGGTGAATGATACCCATGGACATCTCACCGGCGATATCGCATTGCGACATGTGGCAGATTTAATAAAAATTCATTTAAGAGAAACCGATATTGCGGGACGTTATGGCGGTGAAGAATTCGGTATTGTGCTGCCTAATACACATTTAAAAAATGCTTTATTAGTTGCGGAACGTATTCGTCAAACCATAGAAAAAAATCCATTAATTTTTCAAAATGAAATCATTCCTCTTACCTTAAGCTTAGGGGTTGCGCAATTTTCCAAGGGCACCAGCTCCCATGAACAATTATTAATGCAAGCCGATCAAGCGCTCTATCAAGCCAAACAACAAGGACGTAACCTGTGTCGTGTTTTCACCACAGAAATACTCGAATCTGTTGAGTAATTTTTGGAGTTTATGTTGTGTTAACCCTCATTGCTGATGAAAATATTCCACATATCCACGCCTTAGCGGAACCTTGGGGAAAAGTCATCACCTATCCTGGACGACACATCACAGCGGACACATTAAAAAACGCGGATGCTTTACTCATCCGCTCAGTCACGCCCGTTACCATGGACTTGTTAGCTCACACTTCTGTCAAATTTGTGGGTAGCTGCACAGCTGGTATGGATCACGTAGATGTAACCGCATTACAGCAACAAGGCATTCATTGTATTTCCGCACCCGGCTGTAATGCGCGCTCAGTAGCTGAATATGTTTTAGCGAGTTTATTAACCGTCGCGGCTCAATATTCCATAAGGCTGCAAGGAAAAACTCTAGCTATTATTGGTTATGGACATGTGGGCCAAGCCGTCACCCAACTCATGGGCTTGTTAGATATTAAAATAATTATTTGTGACCCACCGCTACAACAACAGAATAAAATCCAAGGGGTTTCCCTACAGCAAGCCTTAACCGCCGATATTATTTGCCTGCATGCCCCCTTAATAACCCAAGGCCCCTTTACCAGCCATTATTTGATCGGCGAAAAAGAATTAAAACAAATAGCCCCGGACGCTATCTTATTAAATGCCGGACGCGGCGCACTGATCGATAATGAAGCCTTATATCAACATCTGCAAAAAAATCCATCGCTACACTGCATTCTTGATGTGTGGGAAAATGAACCTCGCATTCACCCGTTACTAGCGCAGCTTTGTCGGATCAGTACGCCGCATATTGCTGGCTATAGTTTGGATAGCAAAATAAAAAGTGCTCATCAAATTATTAAGAATATGGTCACTTACTTTTATTCAGCAGCGGAAGCTGAAACCATTCAATTACCCAACACCGAATACGCAGACAAACAAAAAATAACAGCTGACTTAATAAAGACATTTTCTTCACAAGATCAGTTGTATGCATGTGTAAAACAAAGGTATGACCTAAAGAAAGATCATCAAGCATTGCAAGAAACCCTGCATTTATCTGCACCAGAGCGTGCTATTGCCTTTGATCAATTACGAAAAAATTATCCGGAACGGCGGGAGTTTAGTGCGTAACGCCTAACCCCACCCCAACACATCACGAATAAAAGGAATGGTTAATTTGCGTCCCGCTTGTAAGGAGCGACGATCCAGCTGATCTAAAATATGAAAGAGGGCTTGAGTCTGTCGCGGACAACGACTCAAAATATAATGCACCACCTCATCCGATAATCGAATGCCACGCTTATGAGCACGCTGCACAAAGGCTGCGGCTTTTTCTTCATCATTCATGGCCGAAATTTGAAAAATAACGCCTTGGCATAAACGTGAGGTTAAATCTTTCAAAGCAAAAGGCATATAACGAGGCGATTGATGGGCCGCAATGAGTAAGCGAGTATGTTGCTCTCTTGCACGATTGAATAAATGAAACAGTGCTTCCTGCCATTCCAATAAACCCTCGAGCTGTTCGATATTATCGATGCATAAAATATCGAGCGACTCCATGCCATCTAATAACAGAGGATTTAATTTAATGAGTTCGGCCATGGGCAAATAAGCGCTGGTCAAACCTTGCTGAGTGGCTTGCTGACAAACCGCTTGTAATAAATGGGAACAGCCAGCGCCTTCTGAACCCCAAATAAAAATATAGGGTTCACCCTCGGATGCACACAGTTGTTTTAATGCCGTCACCGCTTGAATATTCGCACCCATAAAAAAACTGTCAAAATCATGCTGATCACGAAAACGAATGCTTAATGTCAGTTGTTCTTGCGCCTGTTCCGTCACGGTTGCTGCTCCGTTATGGCGGATGTTTTCGCTGCACCATACCAAGCACTGTTTAAATATTTTTCACGCATAAAACGCAATAAAACTAAAATCATTGCCGATACTGGCAAGGCTAATAACATACCAAAAAAACCAAATAATTGTGCTCCAGCTAATACAGAAAAAATTACTGCCACTGGATGCAAACCAATTCTATCACCCACCAAAATAGGCGTTAAAATGGTGCCCTCTAATAATTGTCCAATGGTGAAAACTAAAACGACCCACGCGAGATGAATGCCATCTTGAAATTGCACCGCTGCTGCTAACAACGCTGAAATAATACCTAAGGAAAAACCTAAATAAGGAATGATACTGGCAAGACCTGCTAACATGCCAATGAGAAGGGCTAATTTCAAACCAAGAATCCAAAGCCCTAAGGTATAAATCATACCAACGGCCAACATCACTAATAATTGTCCTCGAAAAAAAGCACCGAGCACTTCATGGCAGGATAAAGTGAGTTGAATGATTTGCGGCTCCAGGTGACGGGGCAATAATGTTTTTAATTGAATTAATAGGTGCGGCCAATCTCGTAATAAATAAAAAGTGACAACGGGCACTAGAGCCATACTGGCAAACCAGCCAACCAACACCAAACCTGATTTAGAAAGGCTGGTTAAAATCGGCGCAATAAAATCAGAAGCTGTTTTCCAATTATTACCCGCTGTTGCTATGTTAAACCATTCTTGCAAGGAAGCTTGTTGCCACTTCAAACCAAAATATTTTTCCAGTAACGGCGAAATGAAGGTTTGTACACTTTGCAATATTAACGGCATTTGCCCTTGCAAATATTCCAATTGATCCGCTAACAAGGGTGTGACTAATAATAAGGTCAGCAATAATAATAATGTGCCGCAGATAAATACCAACACCACCGCAATATTTCGCTTAAGCCCACGTTTTTGCAAAGCACTCACTAACGGATCACCTAAGTAGGCGCACAAGCCACCTAATAAAAAAGGCGTCAGTATGGGTTGTAATAGATAGATGAATCCAACCAATAAACCACCTAATATCCACCACTTCATTGATTGCATCTCTTTCATTCGTGCGTTTCCCTCTCTGGCTTGATATGAAAATTTGGCGAACTCTTTTTATTTAACTCCTACAACATCTTTTTTACGGCACATCATATGGTCCAAGAAAGCGCTCACCATTAAAGTGAATGAGATGCGACGGAGCATCAGCAACCCATACCTCAGTTTCCCATGCAATTTCTCCTAGGTAGCGACTCATAATTGCTCGATTTGGAAATGCGGTTACGTAGACTAATCCAGCAGTGGAATTTGCAAAAATTTTAGCAAGCTCGGCATGTCTCTTGCCATCGACGGGGCCATGGCTAGTAACTGACTCAACTAAAATAAGCCAATTTTTTGCGGTAAAATGTAAAATAACAT
>JAHFSE010000139.1 GCA_023265895.1 Gammaproteobacteria bacterium | reverse complement strand
GCTAATAGTTTCCATAAAACTAATGAAATTAATTGTCGCTGCCCATCTGGCAATGCATGTAAATTCGGACGACGCAAATAATCGCTCACCCAGGCAGTCAGTTGTTGCTCATCATCGTTAGGTATGAAGTCTTGAATAATCGCCTGACGCTTAGTATACGGCACATACTGTTGAACCTGTGCTCGGAGTGTACGCTTGCACAGTGGCGCAATCCGCGAACGCAATCCGGAGTAACCTACTTGTTTATTCAACTGACCAAACTGGGTACGAAAACTGTCAACATCGCCAAACACGCGATCATCAATAATACTGACTAGCCCATAGAGTTCTAATAATGAATTTTGTAATGGCGTAGCTGTAAGTAATACTTTTGACTGCACACTTGCTAAGGCTTTTTGCAAAGTTTTAGCAATAACATTATTGGATTTATAGACGTTTCGTAGGCGATGAGCTTCATCGAGCACGACCAAATCCCATTTAACTAGCGCTACATCTTCTGCTTTGCTTTTAGCAAACTGATAAGAACAAATAATAGGATGTGGGTTGCTGCTACTGCCTGACAGAAAAGGACTCACACCAACTTTTGATAATTCTTTATAATTTTTAGCCTCTAGAATGAGTGCCTCGAGACCAAACTTATCAAGCAATTCCTGATGCCACTGCTTGCGTAAATTAGCAGGAACAATAATTAAAATATTGCGCTTACGCTCTGCCCACTTTTGCGCTATCACCAAGCCTGCTTCAATTGTTTTTCCAAGACCCACTTCATCGGCAAGCAAAACTCCACGAGATAATGGATTGCGACAGGCAAACAGCGCCGCCTCCACTTGGTGAGGATTAATTTCAACTTGCGCATCAACTAAGGTAGAAGCAAAAGATTCTACAGAATCAGCAGCAGCACGATGAGTCAGCAGCCAAGCAAAATATTGGCTTTGATGAGGAGTTAGAAAGATAGGCATTTTACTCGCTGCCTGAGCCACTAGGGCCGTCGATGGTGATGATGGGGATCATGATTTTTCCTATTAACAGAACCAAACATTATATTTTCCATTTTCATATGAAGTAAAAGGTCATTGATTAATATAGATTTTTTTTAACATTCCATTTTCAAATGAAGTAATGCAGCCCCCAAAACTTATGCCCAATAAGGAATATATTCAGCAAATTTTGAGGAAGTCGAGTCAGGATACTTACGTTTAATCCTCCCTTTAGTTGCAGCTTCTTTGAGCAAATTAGATACTACGGTTCGGCGTTTTTCATGCAACTTGAAACGTTGACGAGCGGTGGTATTCGTCACCGACTGACTCGATAAATACTGAAGCACAGAATGCTGGTAACATGCCTCTATACGCTCACTCTGAGTCATATCATCAAATTTTCTCGGAGCATAAAGAGTGACTTTAAAAGCATTTTCTGATGGGGTGAATACTACTGGCGGGAGACCAAAAAGCTCTATAGCTTCGATCACTTTTTGAAATCCAGTACCGCGTTCTTCGCATATCCGGTAACGGCGAAAGGTCGATGCCAACAGCTCGTTACGCGATTCCGGCGTAGTACCAATTAATCGATCAATACGCTTGCTGGGCAACAAATTACCGGGATTGATAAATTCAAGGCGATCATCAAATATTTCAATCATCGGACCACTACCAGAAACGCTGAAATCCTGATGGATAAGCGCATTAGCAACTAGCTCTCTCAAAGCACTATCAGGATAGATGCAAACTTCTGTTCGCAGTGATTGCTGGATAACCTCTGAATGCGGCAGCATCTTTTTGAGATAATCGATCAAGCCTTCAAAACCAATTGCATAACCTTTCTGCCCCATCATCTCATCTAGAGCTGCAACTTTGTTTCTGCCTTTATAACGAATAACTCGAATGCGCTTACGCTTAAGCGTATCAAACTGATCAAGATTACGTGCTGCTGCAATTGCTCCAAAGTTAGTAATGTAATAACCATTACTATCGGGAGTAATCATGTTTTCATCAAGCAACCATCGCAAAAGTTCACTCTCATCAACTGGTAGCGGCCGTTGAAGTAACCTCGCAATTGTTGAGAGATCGAGCAAAGCGATAATATCTGCATATTGCAACAACTTAGATGCGCGAAGACTTTCCCATCGCGGTGCCGGGCTATTCAACATCAAATAACCCACCTCCTGACGAGATGCTTTGCGGGTAGTGCCGCCCGACCGTATATAGGTCTCCTCAATAGATTTACCACGTCTATGCACAGGTTTGCTACTCTGCTCAGAAAGATATACAACCAAAAGAGAAGTGTTTTTATAATCTATTATCGCATGATCGATGGCCAAAGGAGGGTCTACGGAATCACGACCTAGGTTTGCAAGCGTATTTATTATTTGCGCTACCCCGCTCTGTTTCACGCCAACAAGCTCTGCATTATCCTGCACTCCAAACACAAGAAAACCACCATTCGAATAATTAGCAAAAGCAATCAAATGTTCAATCAATCGATCTTTATTACTCGTTAAATCAGTCTTCCAGTCAAGCTCATTGAGCTCATGAGGAACAGGCCCCAAACTTTGATCGAGCCAATTTAGCGCCACCGGAATCCAGTGCTTGTTCATCTAACTCTCCTGCTTACTTCATATACTGAACTCTATCGAATTCGAGGAAATTGAACTCAGAATTTCCGCTCAATCTCCAACCCTACCCCATTGGCTAACTCGACAAATCCAGGGAAAGAAGTCGCTACATTCGCGCAATCCTCAATAATAATTTCTTTTGTCGCACGCAAACTCGCCATCGCAAATGCCATCGCAATTCGATGATCGCCGTGGCTATTAATTTGAGCACCGTTAAATTCAGTTTTTATGCCCTGCCCTTCAATAACAATACCATCGGGAAAAACTGTGTTAGCAATACCGAGTAAAGTTAAACCATCGGCCATCACTTGTATGCGATCACTTTCTTTAACGCGCAGTTCTTCGGCGCCGGTTAATCGCGTCACACCTTCGGCACAAGCAGCAGCAATAAAGATCGCGGGAAATTCATCAATAGCGAGAGGAACTAAATTTTCAGGAATATTAATGCCCTGTAAATTTGCTGAACGCACCCGTAAATCGGCTACCGGCTCACCACCAATTTCTTGTTGATTTTCTAGCTGAATGTCAGCACCCATTAATTTTAAAATATCAATCACACCGGTGCGTGTTGGATTAATGCCCACTTGTTTAAGTAAAATTTTAGAATTTTTTGCGATCGTCGCAGCCACTAAAAAGAATGCGGCAGAAGAAATATCACTGGGTACGGTAATTTCGCAGGCCGTTAATTTTCCACCGCCTTGCAAGCGCACCACATTATCTTCGCGCTCTACCGCATAACCAAAACCTTTCAACATGCGCTCAGTGTGATCTCGAGTCGGTGCTGGTTCTATCACAGAGGTAACACCTTCGGAAAATAATCCGGCTAATAACACGCAAGATTTTACTTGTGCGCTCGCCATAGGCATTGAATATTCGATTCCCTGTAATTTTTTTCCACCTGAAATATGAATAGGCGGTACACTATTTTCTTCTAATTTTATTGCTGCGCCCATTAATGCTAACGGTGCTGCCACCCGTTTCATGGGTCTGTTAGATAAAGATTCATCGCCCGTTAATACGCAATCAAAATTCTGCCCAGCTAACAAGCCCGTCAACAGACGCATAGAAGTTCCCGAATTCCCTAAATACAACTCTTTGTTAGGTTTTTTCAGGCCGTGCATACCGACACCATGAATCGTCACATCACCTTTCTCATCGGGGCCTTCAATGTTTACTCCCATGTCACGAAAAGCTTGTAGCGTGGCTAAGCTGTCTTCGCCTTGTAGAAAATGAGACACACGAGTTACGCCCTCAGCCAAAGCGCCTAACATGATAGAACGATGAGAAATGGATTTATCGCCGGGTACTTGAAGTTCGCCGCGCACGGATTGTGCGGGCTGAGCATGAAATTGAATTGCAACCTGTGTCATAAACGTCTCGCTTGAGCCTAGAATAAAGCGAGAGACTATAACAACACTTGCTCATGAACGAAAATTGAAAATTACTGGGTTTTGGATTCGGCTTGATCCACCTTCTGACCTAATCGGTAGGCATCCACAATGCCAAATATCCAAGCGCCCATCACTAACCAGGTGACCCATTTTACCATCATAGAGTCCGCACCCACCGAAGATTGCGTCATGAGTTGCTGAATCGCCTGGTTATTAGCGATAGAAATGGCGCCACTTTGAATGCTGTCCACCATTGCAAAGGCTTTTTGCATCGCATCATTCACTAAAAAGGCAACGCCAGCCAAACTGATACCGCTCAGTGCAAACCCTCGCAACCGAGACTTCAACATAAAATGGCCACTGCCAGGAAACATGAAACCAGATAACAAGGCGGCTTTAAGTGATTTTTTCATTAGGCATTCTCCTGTGTGTCCATCTAGGATAGCAACCACTCAGTCAACTCTCCACGCAAGGCTGCAATTTCTTCTGTGGAATAATCGCCACCCACTAATGACTGCCCCCAAACCACTGCTGGCCACAGCGGATCGTCTTGAGAGCGGGCAATTACATGAATGTGTAATTGCGGCACCAGGTTACCGATTTCTGCCACATTGATTTTATCTGCGGCAAATCGTCGGCGTAGATACCAAGATGACCGCTTCATCACGGAAAGCACATGGGCATACTGCATATCGGCCAAATCACAGAGTTCATGCTGTTCAGTTTCTGGCACCAGAATTAACCAAGGTATTGCCCGAATTTTTCTGAGCAAAATATGCACATGCTGATAGGTGAGCAAATGATGGCAATCTTCCAACAATCGCGGATGTATTTTCCACATAATGATCTCCTTAACGCTTTATGCACGACGGCTGCATTGAGAAAATTCAAATATCACCCAGATGATGTTAGCATGAGCGGCTATTTTTAACGCTGTATAAACAATCGAATTAATTCCACCCCCAGTCCAAGATAAGAGCCAATACATCCATGTCCCAAGTTACGCGAGATGCTTCATTAGAACCTTTTGGTTTTGATATTATGCAATTGGATCAACGCATCCAAAATTCAGATAAAAAAATGGTTGAAG
>JAHFSE010000023.1 GCA_023265895.1 Gammaproteobacteria bacterium | reverse complement strand
AAAGTATTATTAGCATTATTCCCCGTAATGATATTGACCAGCGTATTGCCAATACCATTAATGGGCGCTGAACCTGTCAGGGTAAGATTCTCTAAATTAGTGCCTAAGGTATAATTATCGAAATCTACCTCAATAGTATCGATTCCGGCATTTGCCGCTTCAACAACCACATCTGTATTATCAATCACATAAGTATCATTGCCTAAGCCACCGGAGAGGGTATTTTTAGCGCGATTTCCAGTGAGTTTATTATTAAATTTATTTCCAGTGCCGTTGATATTGGCAGAACCGAGCAGAGTAAGATTTTCTAACGTATCACTGAGAGAATAACTGATTGAAGCATTGACGGTGTCATTACCAGCATTTATCTCTTCGATGACCACATCACCGATATTATCCACATAATAAGTATCATCACCGATGCCGCCGATTAAAGTGTCAGCGCCAATGCCGCCATCTAAAAAGTCATTACCTTGATAGCTGAGAAACGTATTATTTTCACTATTACCGATGAGTCTATTATTTTTAGAATTACCTAATCCAATGACAGCTCGGCGGCCAGTTTGAGCAGAGACAGAATCAGAAAGAGTTAAATTCTCTATGAGTTGAGTCGTACCGTTATAGCCATAGAAAGAATTACCATCCAATCTAAAATCGATATTAGAAATGACGGTATCAATATCAGCGGGATTATCATTGTCTTCAATGATGACATCCACTGGATAGTCAACGACGTAGGTATCGTTACCGGAGCCGCCGTACATAGTATCGGGACCTTCTTTCCCATCGAGGTAATCGTTACCGTTTTGACCTATGAGGATATCGCTGCCGGGGGTACCGATTAGTGTGTCATCTTTGGGGGTACCGTTGATGTATGCCATAACAATGTGCCTTTATTTCTTCTTTTACTTCTTATTTGCAAAGAAAAGAAAAAGAACAGTGAGAATCAGTTACTGCTTATCATACGGATTTTCACGAGCGAGACATGCATTCATTACAGAGATTAACAATTTTCTGCCAACATCAGAAAATATGATGATTTGTGTTACTGAGTGTATGTGTAGAGAGCGATGCAGCGTAACTTTTTTAGATATACCATTCCGGTAAAACAGCGTCTTTTTTCAGTGGACGCATTTGCTTTATAAAAGAAGGGCCATTCATTTTTTCGATTTGCACTGTCACGGCTTCAGCATCTCTTCCTTGGCTATAACGGGCTGCAATAGCTGCCGCTAGATCTAAATCTTCATCACTGATTGTACCATCAATAAGAGTCAGTGGTCCTTCATGGCTGATCAGGCGAATTGTAGTAAAGCTACGACGATAGCCTTGCAGAAAATTAGTTTCCCCCTCGTCGCGACTGATAATTAATTTAAAATTTGGGCGAGGGCGTAAATGCCGGCCAATTTTTAATAACATAATATCGTCGAGTTCATAATCGCGTTTACCGCGAGATTGCCATAGATCTGCTAATTTTTTTGAATATTGTTCGTTGGTAAGAAAACAACAGCCGCCGGCAGGTTGTGCATAATCATCAAAACCCAATTGTTTGGCTAACGCAATTTGTGGTTTTCGATCACGGCCATGGAATCCATATAGCTTGGATCTATCGATCCAACCTTCACGCTCAGGTAATGTGGGCTCAAGATGAAGCGCACAAAGCGGGCGTAATAATCGATCCATTGCTTGAGATTCTTTTGCGATGAGTGGCATGGTGTATTTGCGTTGTGATTTCGGTCGTTGGCCCATTACTTCGCCGGTAATAATAAAATCAAAACCTTGATCTGCTGCTAGGTTGCGTGCCCGGTTTAGCATGAGCTGTGTTTGCTTCACCATAAAAATTTTGCAATCTAAGCAGGGATTTAAATGTGAACCATAACCATGTTTTGGATTTAACACGACGTCTTTATATTCTGCGCTGATGTCGATGATATTTAATTTAATGCCGAGTTGTTCAGCAACCCAAAGGGCGTTATTCCGTTTTGGTTTTTGTTGATCTTTTTGTCGAATCGCATGGGTATGACCTTCTACGCAGAATCCAGTAAAAAAGTTGACACCTTCAACAAGAATGCCTTGTTGTTGAATCACTCTTACCGCCAGCATGGAGTCGAGTCCGCCGGATACCAGGGCAATGGCTTTGCGCTGTAGAGTCATAATTTTCTTTACCGATGTGTTTGCTATTTTATGAACTTTGAAGGCCGTTCAGTATGAAGGATTTTTGATAAGGTAGCGACAGTTTTAAGGCTGTCGCTACCTTCAACGCTTTATTTGTAAGACAAAAAAAGCTATTTGAAATTTTTTAGCGTTACTCATTTTGAATTAATGCGTCAATATTTTTATAGAAGGCGTATTCGATGTGTGATACCGTAGCCTATTTAATTAAATTTAATTAAATAGGCGTAATTTTTAAGAGCCTGTTTAAAATCTTTTTTGAGTTATGTACACTTTCCGCACTAAAAACTGCTTAAAAAGGATTTTTATGCGCAAACATTATCCAAGTGATCAGTAAAGAGCAATTCAAAAAAATTGAACCTCTGTTATTGAGTGCAAAGAAAAAAACTCGGCCACGTCAATTAGATTTGTATGATGTATTTTGCGCTGTTTTATATTTACTAAAAAGCGGCTGTCAGTGGCGAATGTTACCCAGCGATTTTCCTGATTGGCAAAGTGTCTACGCTTACTTTAGAATATGATCAGAAAAAAAAAGAAAATGGAATTAGTTTGCTAGAGCAAATTTTAAAAAAAATTGGTTGGAGAGGTCCGCATCAACAATGGTCGAAGTACGCAGACAAGCTTTTGCATCCTTGATGCACAGAGCGTAAAAAATACAGATACAGCAGAAAATAAAGGTTACGATGCAGGAAAAAAGGTTTCAGGGATAAAGCGTCATATTGCTGTAGATATAGAGGGATTACCGCATGCAATGCATATTACTACGGCAAATATTACGGATCGAGATGGCGCAGAAATAATGCTTAGCAGAGCAAAGAAAAATTTATCTGCTGTAAAAACTGTATTAGTTGACGGCGGTTATACGGGTGAACCATTTGCGGAAAAAGTAAAAGCCATTTTAGGTGCAACAGTTGAAGTTGCGAAGCGCAGCGAGCGACATAAATTTGCGGTAATTCCAAAACGCTGGGTAGTTGAAAGAACATTTGGATGGCTAGAGAAACGTCGTCGGCTGTGGAAAAACTGCGAGAGAAAACTCAACACGAGTTTGCAAATAGTGGTTTTAGGTTTTATCGGATTACTGCTCAATAGATTTTAAACAGGCTCTAAGATAGATGGAGTGTAAATATGTCGGGTAGATTATTAGTTGCAGCTACCAGTAGTTCTAAAATAGCAGCGTCCGAGTTCAGTGGTTGCCCAGATGCAAGAAGAGGTCGACTATCAGCTGTATCAGCTTCAGGTGCATCAACAGCGCGAGTCTCGATTTCTGGCGAAATGCGATCTTCTAACTCAGAGCACAGAGTAGATGGTCTGAATAAATATTCATGTTCGAACATTCTTAAGAGATGGCGTAAGAAAGAGGTTGGCGCGGACGCTGTGATAGCGGTTGCTTGCTCGAATATCCAAAAGGCCGTACAGAACAAGGAGTTTGAATACGTATTAGATATCCTTGGACAGCTGGAGCAGCAGAACAGCTATCCTCCCTCTACAAGCGTTTATCGCCATACGATAAACGCTTGTGCCCGTGCCGCACAGAACTCGAAGTCTGAAGAGGTAGAATTCTGGGCTGAGACTGCGATGCGTCTATTAGAAAAAGCAGTGGGAATTTTTCAGCTTACAGCCGAACATGAAGATATGTATAACCTGACGATTACTGCTTGTGCAGCTGCTGCACAGAATACGAATTTGAGTGATGCTCGATCGGATTTTTGGGTTGAGAGGGCAATAAACTTATTTTATAGATTTTGTTTGAAAATGCAGCATCCTGTAATTGGCCTGAATGAAGTCATTCGGGCGTGTGGGCCTAATCATGTTGGCAGGATAGAAGAATTGCTTAATGTCTCTGAATTAAGCCCCAAATCGTACATCAACGAAATCACCTATAATTTAGCAATCATTGCTTATAAGGGCGCCATGAAAAAAAATAGCAGTGGCATAGAGTTTGAGAAATGGGCTGAGCAATCGATTGCATTATTTGAACAAGCGAAGATGGCTGATTGTGCTGATAAAAAAAACTATAGCGCAGTAATCAGTGTTTGCGTGAATGCTGCGAAGCGTAGTGAGAGTAAAAAATTATTTGATTGGGTTAATCAGGCAATTAGATTATTCGATGAAGCAAAGCGTGCACAGATTGAGATAGATGAGATTATCTATGCCGACGTGATTACAGCTTGTTTACACGTTGTGAAGAATACTGAAAGTGAACAAGATGTTGAGTGGGCTATGCGAGCGCAGAAATTATATTCTGAAGCAAAGGAGAAAAAAATTCTTACTCTCAGCATCTGCAATGCCACGATTAGCGTTTATGCGCATGCTGTAAAGAATATGGAGAGTGAACAATCAGAATATTGGACTGGTCAAGCGATCCAGTTATTCAATGAGATGCGATACCGCGATTCAATCACCTATGTTTCAACGATTACAGCCTGCGCATATGCTGTAAAAAATACTGAGGATCAAAAATCAGTTAATTGGGTTAATCAGGTGGATAACTTATTCGAAAAATTGAAAAAGGAAGATGAAGGACTTCTTTCGACCTGCGTCTATAATATCACGATAAGCGCCTACGCTAACGCTAGAGATGTAGTAACTCTTAGGAAGGCAATTGAGTTATTTAAATGGGTAGGAATATTTTCTGATGCCGCCACTTATAACGCAGCAATTCATGCTTGCAGAAGTGCTGTTCATGCTTGTGGCAATGTTGTGGATGACGTTGCATATTGGGTTGGCTTAGCGATGGAATTGTTTTCTGAAGCGAAGCGCTTGGAAAAATGTGATTTCATTACCTATTGCGAATCCATTAGTGTTTATATGAATGCTGCGCGGAATATGAAGGAGAGTGTAGCAGATAATTGGAATACACAGGCTATGGCATTGTTAGATCAAATGGAAGAAGCAGGATTTATTTCATTTGAAGAATTTAAAAAAACGCCCCGTCAATATGATTTTCATTATGGGGAAAGCAATCCATTAAAAAGTCGTGCTCCTATTCCAGCGCATATTTCTGTCTTGATTGTGATGAAATTCTTTAAGGAAATATTAGCTTCTTTAAAAAAACATGGGGAAGTAACATTAGTTACGGGTTTTAATCAGGGGAGAGTTACTAGAGATGCGCTGATTGCTGCTATCACAAGCAATCAACACAGGTTTGGTTTTTGCGTAAAAGAATCTGGCTCTACTACTGCAGTTAATGAAGGGCGGATTTATTTGACTCCTTTTGTTAGTGTAGCAGGCAATCCGGTCGTGCAGCAGGTTATAACTACTGCAACTGCAACTGCAACTGCAACTGCAACTGCAACTGCAACTGCAACTGCAACTGCAACTGCAACTGCAACTGACGCTCAATTAACGTTGTTGCGGCCTGTAGGGCTTGCAGGCCACTCAATGTTTTTTCCAACTCGAGCACTCTTACCGCCACCAAATTTAGCTCCATCATTTATGCCAGGGACTAATTATTCTAGGATCCTATTGCCGATAAGTCCTTTTGTTATAAGCTCGGAAGGTCCTGTTGCTGATCGTGGGTAACCGTTGTTATTTGAGTTTTAATGAAATTTAGGTTGATTTGCAGCCATCATAATAAAAAATATTCAGTTTCCAGATGAGTGCTATTTTCTGGTAGAGTAGCGCCCTTTGCGAATTCCTATTCCCCATACCTCAAGAGGCATTGATTTAAGTGACCGAGCATTTACGTAATATCGCCATTATCGCCCACGTTGACCATGGTAAAACCACTTTGGTTGACCAGTTGCTTAGACAGTCCGGTACGCTAGATATCCGCAGTAATGTGGAGCGAGTGATGGATTCCAATGACATTGAAAAAGAGCGCGGCATTACTATTTTAGCGAAAAATACTGCGATTAAGTGGATTGATCCGCGCACTAATACCGAATATCTGATTAATATTGTGGATACTCCCGGACATGCGGACTTCGGTGGAGAAGTAGAGCGCGTACTTTCTATGGTGGATTGCGTGTTGTTAGTAGTCGATGCGGTGGACGGTCCTATGCCGCAAACTCGTTTTGTGACGGATAAAGCTTTTGCGCAAGGTTTGCATCCGATTGTGGTGGTCAATAAAGTCGATCGTGATGGTGCGCGACCGGATTGGGTGGTAGATCAAGTTTTTGATTTATTCGATCGTCTCGGTGCCAGTGAAGAACAACTCGATTTCCCTGTGGTATACGCTTCTGCCATACAAGGCATTTCAGGTACTGACGCAAAAAATATGGCGCCCGATATGACGCCGCTCTTTCAGATGGTTGTAGATCGCGTAAAACCACCGCAAGTGGATACTCAAGGTTCATTCCAAATGCAAATCAGTGCATTGGATTATTCCAGTTATGTGGGTGTTATTGGGATTGGTCGTATTGCCCGTGGCAGTTTAAAAACTAACATGCCTGTGACAGTGGTCTCCCGCACCGGTGAAAAACGTAATGGTCGTATTCTGCAAGTGTTTGGTCATTTAGGGTTAGAAAGAGTAGAAACAAATCAAGCCTCTGCGGGTGATATTGTCTGCATTACTGGAATTGAAGGTTTAAAAATTTCTGACACCATTTGTGATCCGTCCTGCGTCGAAGCACTGCCGCCGTTAGTTGTTGACGAGCCTACCGTTAGCATGTTT
This sequence comes from Gammaproteobacteria bacterium, assembly GCA_023265895.1. GTDB lineage: Bacteria > Pseudomonadota > Gammaproteobacteria > Pseudomonadales > JAHFSE01 > JAHFSE01. The sequence goes on along the minus strand of JAHFSE010000023.1, from coordinate 14,862 downwards.
TTCCAAGTGAATACGTCGCCTTTTGCCGGTCGAGCAGGAAAATTTGTGACCACGCGACAAATTAAATCTCGCTTAGAGCGTGAATTAATTCATAACGTGGCTTTGCGTGTGGAAGATACCCAAGATCCAGATAAATTTTTAGTTTCTGGTCGTGGTGAATTGCATCTTTCCGTCTTAATTGAAAATATGCGTCGTGAAGGTTATGAGTTAGCAGTATCTCGGCCTGAAGTGATTATGAAAGAAGAAGACGGTGTACTAAAAGAGCCGATTGAAAACTTGCGCGTGGATATTGAAGAAATTCATCAAGGTCCAGTGATGGAGCAGTTAGGTTTACGTCGCGGTGAATTAAAAGATATGGTGCTGGATGGTAAAGGTCGAGTACGTTTAGATTATGTGATTCCTGCTCGTGGTTTGATTGGTTTCCGTTCACACTTTCTCACATTGACGTCGGGTAGTGGTATTTTAACCCACAGCTTTTCTCATTATGATGTGCGCAAAGCCGGTGATGTGGGTCAGCGGATGAATGGCGTATTAATTTCCAATGGCGCGGGTAAAGCATTAGGTTTTTCCTTATTTAATTTGCAGGAACGAGGCCGTTTATTTATTGAGCCTGGTGTAGAAGTCTATGAAGGTATGATCATAGGGTTGCATACACGGGGGAATGATTTGGTGGTGAACCCTTTAAAAGGCAAACAGCTGACCAATATGCGCGCATCGGGTACCGATGAAAATATTGTGTTAACGCCACCGGTTAAACATACTTTGGAATTGGCGATTGAATTTATTGCTGATGATGAATTAGTTGAAGTGACGCCAACTCATATTCGATTGCGCAAAAAATTACTCACTGAAAATGAAAGAAAGCGAGAAGGGCGCTCGAAAGGGGAATAAAATTTAATTCCCCCCCTCTTTATGAAAGAGGGGGTTAGGGGGAGTTTTGTGCGTGTATTAATTCAACGTGTTCGTTGGGCTCAGGTTGATGTGGAAAATCAAAGAATTGCGCGTATTGAGAGAGGTATTCTGGTTTTTCTTGCTGTACAGCGTGGTGATACCCCTGCACAAGCGCAGCGGTTGGTACAAAAAGTCTTGGGTTATCGAATTTTTTCAGATAATGAAGGAAAAATGAATCTCAGTATTCAGCAAGTGCAAGGCGCTGTATTAGTCGTCTCACAGTTTACGTTAGCAGCAGATACCCAAGCGGGAACACGACCCAGTTTTTCACCGGCTGCGCCGCCGGAGTTGGGCCTCGAATTGTATGAACATTTTATCTCAGGATTAAAGCAGTATTCTATTCCTGTAGAAACAGGTCAATTTGGTGCCGATATGCAAGTGAGTTTGCAGAATGACGGGCCAGTGACTTTTTTATTGGAAGCGTGAAATACACTATGATTCAAGGCGATTATCTTCCTGAATTTTCTTCCATCATTGACGCCTTTCGAAAAATTCTGCCTAAGAAAAAAATCGGCGGCGCTGCTTTATGTGTTTATTCCCAAGGTAAGAAAGTCATTGATGTTTGGGGTGGCACTAAAAATAAACGCGGCGAACTTTGGCAAGCTGATACGCTGGCTTTTTCTGCATCCACCACCAAGGGCGTCACTTCAACTTTATTGCATACTTTGATCGATAAAGGTGTAGCGGATTATGATGATCCGGTTGCTAAGTTTTGGCCTGAGTTTGGTCAAAATGGCAAACATATGATTACCATTCGTCAGGTGCTTTGTCACGAAGCAGGTTTATATGATATTTCTCCCGGCGGCGGCGATTTAAATCAATTGTTAGATTGGCCGTCTGCTTTACGCATGGTGGAGCAAGCGGCGCCCTCTCATCCTCCAGGTTTATTGAATGCTTATCATGCACTGTCTTATGGGCATATTGTGGGTGGTTTAATTGAACGTCTTGCCGGCATGCCTTTCCAGCACTATTTGCATCAAGCGTTAGCGGATCCATTAGATTTGGACGGTTTATATATTGGTGTGCCTAAAAGTGAATTACACCGACTGGCAGAATTAACGACACTCGATGGCCAATTAGGTCTTGCGCTTTTACAATATAAAAAAATTCCTAAGCCATTACGCATCGCTTCTCATTACGTTTTAAAAAGTATCGGTGTTGATTTTAATTATTTGCGATTAGCTTTAATTCCTGATTATGCTGATCAGCTTAATTTTAACGACCACGCAATCATGCAGACGATTGGTCCAGCCATGAATGGTGCTTTTACTGCGCGCTCGTTAGCAAAAATGTATGCAGTGATTGCCAATCAAGGTGCATGGGAGCAGCAGCAATTATTGTCTTCTGAAACGGTTCGACTGATGGGTAAAGTGCAGAATCGGCGTCGCGATAAAGTGTTGTTATTACCGATGCGCTGGCGTTTGGGTTATCACCAAGTATTTGCGTTGGGCGCTAAGACATCTAAAGCCTTTGGTCAGTTTGGCTTTGGTGGTTCGGGTGGTTGGTGTGATCCTTCTCGTAATTTAGCGATGGCGCTTACTTTGAATAGCGGCGTTGGTACACCCTTGGGTGATTTACGCATTATGCGGATGAGTCGAGCCGTGGTTCAGTGTGTAGATAAAATTGCAGCTACCAAATCGTCTCTAACAGTTTAGATTTGCGTAGATTATTATCGGCAGTTACCAAAGGCGCATTAAGGCTAATGGATGTAGCAGCAATCAGTCGGTCTGCCGGATCACTGTTAATAGTTTTATTGAATGTTACGGAAAGCTCAGCAATAGCCGGTGTGATCGCTTGCACTTGGTAACCTCTCGATTGCAGGTAGAGGTTTAAAAAATGCGATGCCGTCGTTTTGAGGATGAGTCTTTTGCGTTCCACAAGTAATGCAATTTCCCACAGCGAAATATCACACAAAATAATATGATTAGGCGATTGATGATCGATATTTTTTTTAGCTTTAGCAGAAAGTTGTTTTCTATCTAGGGCATCCCAAATAATAATGCAGGTATCCAGAACAACCATTACAGTTCATGCCATGCTTCGTTAGTAGGGCTTAATACATCTCCAATCACTGCTTGCTGGGCAATCTGCTCGAGCGCCTCCGTTGCTTTGATTTGTTGATTGCTGGGTGGTGAAATTGAAGCAAGCAACTTCCCATGAGAGCTGACAAGAATTGCTTGGCCACGCTGTGCTTTTTGCAAATACTGCAACAAATTGGCTCTAAAATCGCTAATGCTGACGGTTTTCATAAGGCGGCCTATTCTGTACAAGTTACTTGTACAGAATAGCGGGTATTTCTCTATTAGACAATTGCAGATTTAATATAATACTCGCGCCTTAATGGTACCTTGCACGGTTTGTAAGGCTTGCAATGCGCGTTCACTGTATTCCGCATTTACATCCATCACCACATAACCAATTTCTTCACGGGTCTGCAGATACTGTGAAGCGATGTTGATTTGGTTGTCGGAAAATACCCGATTAATTTCCGACATCACACCGGGAATATTTTTGTGAATGTGCAATAACCTATGTCCACTTTCATGGGTAGGCAAAGCCACTTCAGGAAAATTCACTGCGGATAAAGTAGAGCCATTATCGCTATAACGAATGAATTTCTCGGCAACTTCGGTACCGATATTGGCTTGCGCCTCCACAGTACTGCCACCAATGTGTGGTGTAAGAATCACATTATCAAAGGCGCGTAAGGGAGACTCAAATTCGTCATCATTTGATTTAGGTTCTTTTGGAAATACGTCAATGGCTGCACCGAGTAAATGTTTACTATGCAGTGCTTGAGCGAGTGCATCGATATCGACGACAGTGCCTCGTGCTGCATTAATTAATACGCTGCTGCGTTTCATTTGTGCGAGTTCCGTTGCGCCAATCATATTCTGGGTAGAACCTGTTTCAGGTACATGTAATGTGACGACATCGCTCATTTTCAACAGTGCTTCTAGGCTATGAATTTGTTCTGCATTTCCTAAAGGTAATCGAGTGACCACGTCATAGAATTTTACCCGCATACCAAGACCTTCAGCTAACACGCTCAACTGTGAGCCGATACTGCCGTAACCGATAATGCCTAAGGTTTTACCGCGAATTTCATAGGAATCATTGGCCGATTTTAACCAGCCGCCGCGATGAGCCAATGCGTTTTTTTCTGGAATGCCGCGCATTAATAAAATGGCTTGGGCCAAGACTAATTCCGCTACGCTGCGGGTATTCGAGTAGGGTGCATTAAAGACAGGAACGCCTTTGAGTGCTGCGGCCTTGAGGTCCACCTGGTTAGTACCAATACAAAAGCAACCCACTGCCATGAGTTTATGGGCCTGTTCAAATACCGTTTGCGTCAACTGAGTTCTGGAGCGAATGCCGATAAAATGCGCATCTGCTACTTTGTGTGCCAGCTCATCTCCGGACAGCGCAGTTTTAATATAATCAATATTGGTGTAGCCATAGGTTTTGAATTGTTCTACCGCAGAGGTATGAACACCTTCTAACAACAGAATGCGAATTTTGTCTTTGCTGAGTGATACTTTGGTCATGATGCACCTCACATAAAAAGGGGCGGGCATGATACCATAGATTTTTTAGTGTGCTGAGCTTTGTCTAAGGCTTCTGTACAGAGTAGAGCGGGTTATTTTTGCATTGATGAATGAATTTTTTATCAAAGGTATAGAAAGTGTCGCAGGTAGTGGCTTGAGTAAGATGCAATGCATCAGAAAAATCCAGGCCCTGCTGGTGAAGTTTTAAAGCCGCTGAAATTGTTTGAGTTTTATCAAGTTCTACGTTGGGTAACCCTACTAGGGTTGTCAGAGCTTGATTAATTGCTGCGTTAGAAAATTCATAGCAAAAACGTAAAACCCACTCAACTTCCTGTAAAATAGTAGTGCTGATGAAAACCGAAGGTTGTTCGAATAACTCGTAGGCTTTTTTATACTGCGCTGCATCATCTTTGGTGAATAAGCGAATAATGATATTAGTATCAACGGCGATCATGAGAATTTCTTGCTCCTTTGCGAATAGCGGTCTCCATATCATCCAGAGATTTAGGTTTTCCTTTGTAGGGTAGGCAGCCTGCTACGGTATCCAGTGCTTGAGTGATAAAGGGTTTTTTTGCACGTAGTAAAATACCTTCTGTTGTAGCAACGATAGTCAGTTCTTGTCCGCTATTCCATTGATATTGATGGCGTATATTTTTTGGGATAATCACTTGGCCTTTTGTTGAAAGCTTTGTTGACAGCCTAGATAATTTCATAGGAGCACCGCTTTTGTGAGGTATTTTCAAAGTAAGATTTAAGTAAGATTTAGTGTAGAATCGAATGCGTTCGTTTGCAATCTCTTAATATAGAGGATTAACTGAGTGACTCAGAATTTATTCATCATCGACCGCCTCAAGGCGATAGTGCCTGAAAATCGTTTGCTGACTGATGACGGGAATTTAAAACATTACGGCACTGATTGGAGTCGATTAGCCGATCCCGCACCTTTGGCCGTAGTCTTGCCGACTGAAGTTGAGCAAGTGCAAGCCATAGTGAAATTAGCGAATGAGCTCAATTTTTCTTTGGTACCTTCCGGTGGTCGCACTGGTTTAAGTGGTGGTGCTGTTGCTGCGCAAGGTGAGGTTGTGGTCGCATTGGATGGCATGAATAAAATTCTTGATTTTAATGCGGCGGATAGCACTGTTACTTGTCAAGCTGGTGTTGTTACTCAGCAACTTCAAATTTTTGCTGAACAGAACCATTTATTTTATCCGGTGGATTTTGCTTCCAGTGGATCTAGCCAAATCGGCGGAAATATTGCGACCAATGCAGGTGGCATAAAAGTCATTCGCTATGGACTCACCCGTGATTGGGTGCGTGGTTTAAAAGTAGTGACTGGTGCTGGTGAAATATTAGAACTCAATCATGGCTTAATTAAAAATGCGACGGGTTATGATTTCCGTCATTTATTTATTGGGTCTGAAGGTACTTTAGGTTTTATTGTGGAAGCCACTATGGAATTATGCCCACCACCAAAAAATTTATCAGTGTTGGTGTTAGGCGTGACTGAATTAACGGCTTTAATGAGTATTTTACAGCATTTTCAATCCGTGATTCCGCTGACTGCGTTTGAATTTTTTTCCCATCAAGCAATGCAGCAAGTATTACAGCACAGCGATGTAGCTGCGCCTTTTACTGATGCGTCTCCTTTCTATGCTTTGTTAGAATTTGAACTCACCAGCGAAGTATTAGCGCAAGCAGTGATAGAAGCTTTTGAATATTGTATGGAACAAGGGTGGGCTATCGATGGTGTGCAGAGTCAAAGTGTTGCGCAATTAAAATCTCTCTGGCGTTTGCGTGAAGGCATCAGTGAATCTATTGCAGTGCGTACGCCTTATAAGAACGATATTTCGGTATTGGTCAGTCAGGTGCCGGATTTTCTCAATCAAGTACAAGCGCTGGTGACGCAACATTATCCGGATTTTGAATTAATCTGGTTTGGCCATATTGGTGATGGGAATTTACATTTGAATATTTTAAAGCCGGCTCATTTAGAGAAAGCTGAATTTTTTGCTCAATGCAAGAAAGTCAGCGCATGGGTTTTCGACATTGTGCAACAATTCCATGGCAGTATTTCTGCGGAACATGGTGTGGGTTTATTGAAAAAACATGCGTTGCATTATTCGCGGAGTGCGGCAGAAATTGAATTGATGAGGCAAGTTAAAAAAGTTTTTGATCCCAAGGGTGTCATGAATCCTGGCAAAGTGTTTGATTTATGAGTGCTCATGAACAAGTTAAGTATGCGCATCGTACCATCACAACAGAAGATGCTGCCTCCATTGCAAGATTGCCAGTGGGTAAAGTGATTTGTGTCGGACGTAATTATGCCGAGCATGCTCGTGAACTGAATAATCCTATTCCTTCAGAACCTTTATTATTCATGAAACCTAAAACGGCGCTGGTTGCTATGGAAGTAGGCATCCAATTGCCGATTGGTTTAGGTACTTGTCACCACGAAGCAGAAATTGCGTTATTAATGGGTGCCACACTCAAACAAGCGGATGAGGCAAAAGCTTGGTCTGCAGTTTGGGGTGTTGGATTGGCTTTAGATCTCACTTTGCGCGATTTGCAAAATCAATTAAAACAGCAGGGTGCACCCTGGGAAAAAGCCAAAGCTTTTGATGGCGCTTGTCCGGTTTCGCCCTTTGTTGCTAGAGCGCAGTTACCAAATCCAGCTACTTTAGGCCTTGAGTTAAAAGTGAATGGTCGGTTGCGACAGCAGGGTTTGAGTCGGGATATGTTAGTTGCTATCCCTGCATTATTGGCGACTATGAGTCAGTATTTTACATTGGAACCAGGCGATATTGTGTTAACGGGTACGCCCGCTGGGGTTGCGGCGTTAAGTTCGGGTGATCAATTGAGTCTGCGGCTCTATCAGCAGGAACAAGCGATTTTAGACGTTGTCACGTATGTGGCATAGTGGCGGGGGCAGGCCCTATGTGCCCGCCCTGAGCAACTACCCATTTTTCAATCAAATACAGGCTCAAAAAATAAATCCGCTGTTTCCTCTGTTTCCATTGTAGGAATCATCGCTTGAGTTTCGAACAGTCCTTCATTCTTATCGAATAAGTCATGTGTCATGATTGCGCTCGTCTCAGGTGCTGTAGCTTCCTTTTGTGCATTCGCACGTTTCTTGGTTTTACCTTTAATGATTTTCACCTTGCTTTGTTTTGCAGTGGGCGCTTCAGTTTTAGCTTGTGTCTTTTTCGCCGATTTTTTTATTGCTGTGGTGATTTTAGTGGTTTCTTTTTTTACTGATTTTTTAGTTTTAGTGGTTGCTTTCGTCGTTTTGGCTGTGGGTGATTTCAATGCAGCTTTTGTTTGTTGTGCGAGCTCCTTTTGTGCTGCCGCTTCTGTTTTTGAAAGCTGTTTGGATAATTTGAGTTTCTGTTTGCTTTGTTGATTGCTTTGGGCTGCTTGAATCAACTGTGTTTTCGCTTGAGCTGTGGTGGTTTGTACAGCTTTCAGTTGTTTTTCCATTTTGGCTAAACGATTGCGTCCAGCTGCACTTTTGAGCGCTGAGTTTTTTACTTTTTTCAGTGTCGCTAATACCGATTTTTCTTTTATTGCAGCGGCTTTCACTTGTTTTTTAGCCGTGACGATTGCTTTCGCTGTATCGGTCACTTGTTTTTTATAAGCTTGCTGTAACTGTTTTTTCAGTTGAGCAATTTGCGTTTCTAACGCATTGACTGGATGTGCTTTAGTTGAGACGATTTTTTTGGCTAAAGTTTTTTTCCTTTTAGCTGGCATAAGTAAGCTCCTTGGATCATAAGTGAAAGATATAAAACAGTAGGCGTTATTTTTTCTTCAGGCAAGTTTCGAGTGAGGTTGATTTTCTGTGCCTGACAGAAGATGTTGATTATACGCACAGTCAATTGAATATCTAGCTACTCTTTTCTTTTGCATGAAAGCAGAGGGAAAATAATTGTGTGATTGAGATCTCGAGCCGTGTATAAGATGTTTGCAGATCTCGTGTGTTAGAGCCTGTTTAAAATCTACTGCGCTTGCCAATACTTTGTTGAAAATCGACTCACAAAAAGGCTTTTAGCCTTTTTGAACAGCGGAACGCTGGCCTTTGGTGAAGGCGTTAGCCTTCATAAAATGCTCAAGTATTATTTATACGTTCCGCTTTTTCGTCAATTTTCGCCGCGTCTTGGCTTCGCTCGTGACGATTTTAAACAGACTCTTAGATCCACACTGTGATTTCAGTGAGCTCTATTTGATTTTTATTTTAAGGAGACTGGGGGGATTGTATGAAGAAACGAATAATCATCGCGATGTTATGTTCTTTAAGTGGTTTTGCTGCTGCGAGTTATGCAGAAGATAAAATAGAGCTGAAAACTGACGTGGATAAAGCCAGTTATGCTGTGGGTATTAAATATGGTGAAGGTATTAAAAAAGATTTAAGTGATTTAAGTTTGCCGGTATTTGTTCGAGGTTTACAGGATGCTTATTATCAGCGTACAACGGCCTTATCTGCCGATGAAATGGATCAAATATTGGGTGTTTATCAGCAGAAAAAATTGACTGAAATACAAAAAGCCCATGATCAATTAGCTGCGGAGAACAAAAAGAAAGGCGAAGCATTTTTGGCCAGCAATAAAAAGAAAAAAGGGGTGACGGTGACGGCGAGTGGTTTGCAATATCAGGTGATGAAAGTGGGGCAGGGTGCTGTTCCAACCATCAGCAGTAAGGTCAAAGTGCATTATCATGGAACATTAATTGATGGGACTGTGTTCGATAGTTCGGTACAGCGTGGTGAGCCTATTAGTTTTCCGGTTAATGGTGTGATTCCTGGTTGGACGGAAGCATTGCAGCTGATGAAGGTCGGTTCAAAGTGGAAGTTATTTGTTCCTGCCAATTTGGCTTATGGTGAACGAGGTACGCGCGGTGTGATTGGACCGAATGCTGTATTGATTTTTGAAGTGGAATTGTTAGCAATTGAATCATAGGATCGTTAGTTTCCTATGCAAAATAAAAAGGCGGCTTATCGGGCCGCCTTTTTTGAGTCTGTCAGTTTACTTAAATTTGGTTTTTATGCACTGTGTGCAAGGTATGAATTAAATGATCTTCTGCTTCAAAGCGTTCTTCTAACGCTTCGGCTAAACGAGACATATCGCGTCCCAATAAACCTCTAAGCGTTTGATCATTTTCTGAAGTACGGTCGTATTTATCATTAAAATCGACAGCCAAATCAGTTGAGTGTTGAATGATTGGCAGACGTGCATTCAACAGCGCATTACCATCTTCACCAAATGCATCGGCTTCTTTGAGGAGGCATTCATACACTTCAAAGTGACCCGCAGAGACATAATCAATCAATACTTGGCAAAAAGCTTGGAGCTTAATTTTGATGGGTACATGGGTTGGTGTAAATTCTCGCAATCCATCCACTGCGCATAACAATAGAATTAATTCTTGCCGTTCTTTAAGCCAACGATGAATTAATGCGTCAATGGCATCCCAACAATGTGTTTTATCTGTTTGTATTGCCTCTAGCATAACAATAGGCCCTTTTATTTTCTGAATGGCGGAGTGGAGTGGTGGTTTGCGATTTTCCGAGCGCTAACTATACCTCTGCTGGCTTGCGATGATCTAGAAGTTGTTTAACAGATTGTTAAAGATCTAGACCAGAATAGGCAAAGACTGCAAGTGCGGCAAGTCGTCTTGGCTGCATCTGCGATCAATGGGGGGTATCCGCATTGAAATAATGGGTTAGAAAATCTGTAAAGCTGAGCCTATCCTTCATTTCTAATTGAGTTTGATACTGCAGTGAGTTTTCTGCCCATTGCGATAGCCCTTGATTTTGTGATGCTGTGAGTGGTGCGCATTGAGCATAATAGTTGGTTTGTTGCTGTGCTTGCGCCATGGCCCAGTGAAAAAAAGAAGAGGGTTGTGTTGTGAGTATCCGCATAATTTTTGCTGAGGGCGTTTGATCCGTATCCGCTATTTTCTGTTGTTGTATTTGAGTGGTTTGACTAAAAGCTTTGGTTTGATGCACTGCATCTAAGCTGGCTGCAAGCAAAGCAATTTTGCTGAGCAGCGTTTCTGCCCATGTTTTAAATTCAATGCTGTTGTATTGTTGTTGTAACGTGAGGTTGGGTTGTCTGCCATAATAAGCAATTTGGCGCATATTGTGATGAATGCGTCGAAATTCCTCTTCTGTTAGCTCTGGGCTTTCTTCGAATAAACAATAACAACAAAATAAATCTAAGAAGCGTAGTTGTGCTTCGTTGATACCCACAGGATTAAAGGGATCCAAATCCAGTGCGCGCAATTCCACATATTCGACACCTCGCTGACGTAACGCCGTTAATGGGCGTTCTTGCGTTTGTGTGGTGCGTTTAGGCCGTACTACACTGTAATATTCATTTTCAATTTGCAAAACATGGGTGTTGAGTTGTTGCCACGCCTCTCCTTTTTTTAGGCCGATGGCTTCAAAGGGTGGATAGGGTGTATCCACGGCAGTCGATAAGGTCTTGATATAATTCGCGAGTGAGTTGTAGTTAATTGCCAACTGAGCTTGCACAGTATTTTGATAGCCAAGATCGCTCATTCTCAATGAAGTGCCCTGAGAGGCCGCTAAAGTATGTGTGCCAATGCGATCTAAATGAGCTGGGGGTGTTTTAAAAAAAGATTCGCAGACCGCTGGGCTGGCGCCAAATAAATAAACTAACAAACCACTGTATCGGTGAATATTGCGAATTAAAGCAAAGTAATTTTGATCGACAAAATCTTGATAGGCCATTTGTGGTGCGATACTTTGATGTCGCATCTGCCAAAAACTTTCAGGGAAAGAAACATTATAATGAATGCCCGCAATGGTTTGCATGGTGCGGCCATAGCGATGACCTAACCCTAATCGATACAGCGTTTTCATTTTACCTAGATTAGAAGTGCCGTAATAAGCCAGAGGAATTTCTTTTTCTTGTGTCATTGCGCAGGGCATGCTGTTGACCCACAACTGTTCGTGCGCATTTAGATTTTGATAAGTAAACTGGTGCAGTCTATGGAGAAACTCCAACGGTTCTTCATAACTATGAAAAGCTGGTGTAATAAATTCCAGTAATGCTTCTGAGTAATCGGTTGTGATGTAGGGATGAGTCAGCGCTGCGCCCAATGCAATTGGGTGGGGGTGTTGCGACAAACGACCTTGATTGTCAATGCGCAAACTTTCTTTTTCCAAGCCGCGCTTCATCTGTTTTAAGCTATCTAATGTGGCAGTATCTAAGCGAGTAAGCTGCTGCTCAAAATAAGAGGGCATAAAAACCTAATTTGGATCGTGAATGGATAGAATGCGTCCGTTTATGGTATTTGTTAGTGACCAAGGGTTCTGCCTTGATAAAGCCCATAGGCAAAGGCAACGGTTTGTCCTTGTTGGTTTGTCAATGGCATTTCTAGTGTGAAGTCAGCTTTGCCCGTCTGCTCTAAAGCCTGTTGAATATTGGCAATATCATCGGCGCTCCATTTGGCCTCAACAAATCCATCGCTTTGCATCGGCGCTTTATAGCGAATCGTGACTTCTTTGACTAAGGGATAAAAACGCTTCGGATCGAAGGTGCTCATAAATAAAATGCCACCGGTAATTTCCGCTAAAGTAAATTGTGCGCCGGCATACATGGAGCCCACGTGATTGGTATTGACAGCAAACGGCATGGTGAGTTTCACGTAACCGGATTTTGCTTCTAATATTTTTAATTCGCTGCGAGCAACAAAGGGAATGGCTTGATGAATAAATTGGTTAATTGCTTGAGTATTCATTAATTTAATTGGCTCCGAATCAATGCCATGGTGGATTCTACTTCTTTGGGTGTCAATGCACCTTCTTTAAAAAACAATACCTTGCCTTGTCGATCTAGCAGGATAATGGCGGAATTTTTTTCGCTGAGATGCCAAGCATGACGTACTGTACCTCTATGATCTAATACGAAGCTAGCCCAAGGAAATTTATGCTTATTGCTGATCACTTCGTGAGTAACAAACGGTCCGGTGCCAATTAATGCATCATCTAAATTAATGATGTTGGTGGTTTGATATTTTTCAGCATCCAATTTGGCTGCCTTAATTGCATCGATCAAAGGTTGATTAATCGTTTTTGCTGAAATACGACCTGCCATATGTTGAACAACGCGAATTTTTCCGGTCAATTGGTGAGTGTTCCAAGGCTGATAAGTCACATCATCGGAATTGGGTTTCAGCAATATTTCACCCTTATCTTGCACGGAAACGTTTGGCAAAGTTTGATTCAGCGGTAAGGCCAATGCGATATGAGAGACCAAACAAAAAAGCATACCGATAAAACAACGAGAACCCATGTCAGATAATGTTTTTTTCATAAATTAATTCCTTTTGGCCATATTTTTGAGGTAAGCTGCAGGGTCGATATTCTCTGCTAAGGAAGTAAGAGAGTCTAGAGAAGGATGAAGTAATCACTAAAAAAATAAAATGGTTATTGTTATGTCGTCAGTTACCAATGCTGAAATTAAAAAGCCTATTACGAAAGGAGTGGTGACGATTGATCAATCTTCCAACTTGAGTCAGGTAAAATTGGTAGATGCTCGTTTGCAGAACCGAATTAGTTTTTTTTCTGCTTTGTATAATGCAAGCGAGGTCACTCGAGTATTTGGGCTTAGCACTCAATTAGTAAAGGCTGTTGGTTACGGAGTTCAATCTGGTTTAAGTTTTGCCGCGTTACCTTTTTGTTTCACCAGTGATCTATATGAAATTCCCGCTTGTTTAGCGGACAAAGCCAGCGATGGTTCTGATGCTGCGGGACAAGCGATTTATTTTGTTTTAAGCGCAGCAGCCATACATTTAGGCATGGTTGCTATTTCCAGATTTTTTGGCAAAGCAGGTAATGAATATCAAAGACAACAAGAGGTGCTTGATCAAGATGCTTGATCAGCTTGCACGGACTTAGATACTAAATGTGAGTTGGATTTATGTGATGGCATGCTGTTGTGTATGGGCAACACACCAAATATCGATGCGATCCACATGAGGCTGTAATAAACGTGCCAGCGATTGGGTGGTTGCCCCTGTGGTCACCACATCATCCACAATAGCGATATGACGATACCTATTGGGTAGTTGATCAGGACACCATTCAAAAGCCTGTCGTAAATTGTGATAGCGTTGTTGACTATTGAGGCCTCGTTGTGACGGGGTATTTTTAATCCGCCGACAAGTATGCAGTAAAACGGGCGTTTCTAATGCTTGCTGTGCTCTTAATACTTGCTGCGCTCTTAATGCTTGCTGCGCTCTTAATGCTTGCTGCGCAAAGAAACTAATCAAAGCAGCGGGATTATGACCTCTTGCGCGTAATCGTTGAGGGTGTAGCGGAATTGGAATCAATGCTTGTGGTAATACATCTTGCGCATACTGTTGATGTGCCGATTGAGCCAGCAAATGACCTAATAATCGACCCAGCAATATGGGTTGGTGTTGTTTCAGTTGCTGTATTAAAGGCGTGATGGGGAATCGATATTCGAAAACGGCCAAAGTTCGCTGTTGCATGGGCGGTTGTTGTAGGCAAGTACCGCAGAGCATTTGGGCGAAGTTTAATTTTCGGGCGCATCGCGTGCAATGGGTGTTGAGCCAAGGTAAATCTTGTTGGCAGCTTTGACACAAAGCCAAGGCATTTTTGTGCATCTGGCCACACAATAAACAGGATTGACTAAAGATCATCGATATCCTCCTGATCTGGTAAACCAAAATCCCTTTTCTTGGTTGACAATAACGGGTGGTCAGTTAGTATTTTATCCCTCATCGAATCAAAGAGGGATCTCAACAATGTCGGTTGCCTACACTTCTACCACTTCATCATTTCAATCGGCGGATACAGTTGCACTCGCTCAACGAACATGGCGTACTCAAGAGGTTGCCGCTTTATTTGAATTACCCTTAAATGATTTACTCTTTCAAGCGCAGACCATTCACCGTGCGCATTTTAATCCCAATCAAGTACAAACCAGTAGTCTATTAAGTATCAAAACAGGTGCGTGTCCGGAAGACTGTAAATATTGTTCCCAGAGTGGACATTATCAAACGGGTTTAGAAAAAGAAAAATTATTAGCTGTAGAGCAAGTATTAATAGAAGCGAAAGCTGCGAAGGCGCAAGGTGCCAGCCGTTTTTGTATGGGTGCTGCCTGGCGTTCACCCCGTGAAAAAGATATGCCTTATGTTTTATCTATGATTGAGGGAGTTAAAGCCCTAGGTATGGAAACTTGTATGACCTTGGGCATGTTATCTACCGAACAAGCGCAAGTTTTAGCAGCGGCGGGTCTGGATTATTACAATCACAATTTGGATACTTCACCAGAACATTATCAATCCATTATTACCACTCGCACGTTTCAAGATCGTT
>JAHFSE010000022.1:17632-21739 GCA_023265895.1 Gammaproteobacteria bacterium | reverse complement strand
GAGGATGACCATGCAGCCAAGATGCAACAGAAGTAGTACCACATTTCGGGGCACCTATTATAAAAAAACTGGGTAGCATTTAATTACTTACTCTATATCGATAACTGATTGCAACTTCTCATATCCAGGATAATTAATCATCACAGCTCGATGCTTTCCAACATAAACAAATATACTACCTGCAGCGATCCCAGCCGCTCCAGCAAGAGCGGCTGCCCTAAAATCATTCAAACAACCAGCTCCACCACAAATCGTTACCGGCACAACAACTTCTCGAGATGCTAATGAAATTAAATTTAAATCGTACCCACAACCTAAACCATCACGCGAAACATCATTAATAAATAGCTCTCCCGCACCAGCTAATACCGCAGCCTTTATATGATCAAGAAAAGCTAATGGAAGTGAAGCAATTCTCGCATGCGAATACACTCTATAACGCCCAAACCAATCACACTTAATATCAACAGCAACAACAGTGCTTGATACACCCAAGCAATCAGAAATTTTTGAAATTAAATTATAATCATCCAAAGCAGCAGAATTAATAATCACCTTCTCAACCCCTAACCTCACCAGCTGTTGCGCCTGACAAACACTTGTAATTCCACCACCATAGGAAATAGGAATAAAAGCTTCACCAACAATTTCCTCAATTAATTCATAATTAGGCTCACGCCGTTGACGCGTTGCATCAATATCTAATAGGATTAATTCATCGACTTCTTTTTCATTAAAAATACGTACGGCATTAATAGGATCACCAATATAACTTGCTTTTTTAAATTTACGGGTTTTTACCAATCCTCCATTTCGCAAAAGAAGAACTGGAATCACTCTTCTATTAAGCAACGCCATATCTCAAAAAATTACGCATTAACTCTATACCAAATCTATGACTTTTTTCTGGATGAAACTGAACGCCAAAAATATTTTCCCGCTGAAATGCAGAAACAAAATCACCACCATAATTTGTTAGCATTACTGCATCACTGATATCAGTACAAACAACTTTATAAGAATGAACAAAATAAAAACGTCTATCATCAGTAGAAAATGGCAACAAAGGATTATCGCGAATCACCGATACAGTATTCCACCCCATATGAGGAATTCTGAGATCATTTAGAGTTTCACTTGAAAACTTTTGAACATCGGCATTAATCCAACCAAGCCCAGGCAATACACCTTCCTCACTAGAACGACAAAATAATTGCATACCCAAACAAATACCAAGCACAGGAATACATTTATCAGAAAATACTCTATTCAATGCTGGTAATAATTGATGAGAGATAAGACGAGACATTCCATAATCGAATGATCCAACTCCAGGAATAATTATTTTCTCTGCAGACAGTATTTCTTCAGGCAAGGTAATACGAACAGCATCACCACCAACATGTTCGATCATACGAATAACAGACCCCACATTACCAACACCGTAATCAAGAACAGATATCAACAGAAAATACCCACCACTATAAATATTCTTCAAGATAGCAAAAAGCAGACTTATTCTTATAAAGGGAGAAGCAATGATTAATATTACAAGCCATTTTTTTTTGTACTTCATCAAGAAAATCAAAAATACTTGATCTAGTTAAATGCCCTCGAATGAAAAGCCCCTGCTGCTCCTCTACTTCAAAAGCAGTATTCATACTCCCCTGCAATGATGGACACAAACCAAGCGAGGGAACTTTTAACATCGCTGCTTCTACCACTGAACCGCTCATCATAGTAATGTGTGCATCAACAAAATGAAAAATAGCGAAGATATCAGCGCTTATAAAGTCGTCAATTAAAACATGATGACACCCTGAAAACTCACGGCACAAAATCCGATAAGTTTTTCTCCAATCACTACGCATTAACTGCACTGGATGAGGCTTTATTATCCATAAAAAATCAGTCCTTTCCTTAATACACTCGGTAAGCAATGGATGAATTATTCCATTAGGTATAATGTTCTTCAGAAAATCCCGAGACCCCTCATAACCATGCTGCAATGTCACTAGAACAACAAACTTATAACCTACCGATTTATATTTACTGATTGTTTTTTGCGTGGAGCTCAAAATATCAAAATTCCAAAGATCGCTTCTATCGTAAAAATGATGGCGCGCCAATTTTACATCAACTAGCCCATTATCAAACGAAACGCCTTTGAGAGTCCCAAACGTTGTCTCATCATAAGTAATATAACATCTGGGCTCCATTAGACAATCACGAGATTTCCTCGCCGAAACACCATATATATAGTCATCTTTGGCTAATCCAAACCCATGTATTAACTCTACAGTGACAATCCCCCTTAATCTAGCTAACCGATTTAGCCGATGACAAATACCTATTCCCACAATCACCCTTGGAGCAACTTTGTTATCAAGAAAAAATCTCCAAAAGGACTTTCTATAAAAAGCGTAACTCCAATTTATCGTTTTAGATCTTGAAAACAATCCTTCTGTTTTAAACCTAGAAAATGGACGTGTCACACACTCATATGAAATACCGCTATTTGCACACATTTCAACAAGAGGATCTAATATTTGCGAATACAACAACCCATTCTTAATCAAAGCCCTATCCATGTCTGAACACAAAAATAATACATCAACTTTTTTAAAATTCTTGTCTACGCTATCCAGAATAAACAATGAAAATATTGCATTGATAAAAAATCTAATCTTTCCATGCAACAGAAAAAACTTATGACGCATATTCAAAATATATTTAAAAATCATGATTGCACTAACAAGAATATCCCTTTCCTACAACAACATATGCTGATTTGTCAAAATTGTTTTTTAAAGCGGCATTAATTTCATAACTCAGCAAAACTGGATCAGATATATTTTGGCCACAAAAAAAATTATTGTCAGAGCAACGCATTGTTAAATCACAGAATTCCCATGCACCAAGCCGTACCTGGAACCAATAAAATGGGTTGCGATGTTGATCTAAAATAAACTGAAGCCCTTTTCGATCAACACCCAACCACTGGCAAAATAAATCCGAATATTCAATTTCTGCTTGTTCATATTTTTTAACCAAAGCCAAACCTTGTTCTCGCGTTATTCGACCATGACGAATTTCCCGACAAGCATGATCCGTAACTTTTGAATATCCATGTTTATATAGCTTCAAAAGATCATGCAGCCCCATATAATTGAAGCAATCAACATAATCATAACAATCAAAAGTTCGATTAAATGACGAAGTTTTATAGCCATACTCAGCAATCATCTTTTCATGCTGTGCCTTGGGATCCCAGCGAACATAGTTACCTAAATAAATACCTCTCACACCTATCGCATTTAGACTCTGATCATCAGGATAGCGATATTGCCAAATATCTTCTTCTTTTAATGTGTCAAATATAGAGAGCAAATCATCCGCTTCGTATCCCATCAAATCATGATCTTTACGGTAACGTCTCGTCATTTCAACTTCGTGTTCATGAGAAAACATACCTACCTGCTCAAGCCCCTGATGAGCACCCCAAATAATTAAGGGTATCTTGTAGCGTACCGCTGTTTGCACTGGAAATACTGTTTGACCGGCTAAAATCGGCCAATAAATACTGCCAAACTGCCGAAGCGTACTTCTAGTAATTTTTTTGACCGAAATAGGATTCACATTTTGATAGAGAATATCGCAATTAAAACGAATGCGGAGATTAGCAAGATTTCGGATTCCAAGAGGCGTGTTGAAATATTTATTATAGGTTACTAAAAGTGGATTTAATCCCAAGCGCTCTTTCACTAAATAAACTATATAATAAGAATCCTGAGCACCCGTGACAGGAATAATACAATCATAATTTGATCCCGCTTTATTTCTATATGGATTCACCAATGCTTCAAGTTTTTCCCATCGTTCAGACCAATCAAGACGATCTTTTTCTTCATGAATACGGCAACCCGAACAAATACCTTCTGCATCTAAAACCAATCCTAATGGATGGGCTGTGGAATAGAGACATCGTTTACAAAAATGAAAATTAATCATTATTTAGCTATAGTTGAAAATGTGGATTGATAATTTGCAAGTCGTAACGGCATGCCCATCAACTCTTCTTTATATTTTTGAATAGCATGCTCTCTA
>JAHFSE010000022.1:0-17622 GCA_023265895.1 Gammaproteobacteria bacterium | reverse complement strand
CTCTATAAGATAAAAAATTACCTACAGCCACAGCTACAACATGCGGCATACGTAATAATTGCATCATCTGATCAGATTCACTAAGACCGCCAAATGCGATAAGAGGAATATTATTTAAGGGAAATCTTTCAATCAATTTCTGCTCAAATTGACCAGCGTATCCTTCATGTTGCCAATCTGAAATAACCATTTCAGAAATAGCTCCCGTTTGAATTAGCGCCAACAATTCATCAGAAATTTTCTGGCTCACTTGAGTTCGATAATCTAACCACATTAATTGCTGATTTTGCCAAGAAAGTGGTAATGAGCCAATTAATGCTTGCGCCCCCAATCGTTCAGAGATATCTCTAACTAACGACAAGTTATCATGCAACAGTGAATCAACTACCACACGGTCAGCGCCTAATTGAATTACCTTTACTACATCCGATACTGAAGAAATCCCTCCAGCATAAATCAGTGGAGTTCCCAAACCAAGCAAGCCCAGTCGTTCAAGCAAATTAAAATCAGGCCCTAAACCTGTTGCCGACCGATCAATAACTTGAATCCATATTTCATCGGCACCCCATCGATCAAGATTTTCTACTAAACACTCTGGTTTACCCAAAGGTAGATAGCGACGATAACCAAAAGACTGTACTGCCCAGCCATTTTTTACGGTGACTACGCCAATGAGCCGCTTCTTAATCATGGACACATCCCATAATTAAATTCTTTAGCAACGACTTACCGGCAATCTGACTTTTTTCTGGATGAAACTGCAATCCAACAACCTTACCGCGCTGAATCACCGCAGCAAACGGAAGAAGATGTCTACTTACTGCTACTTGATATTCATCTGGACCTTGATAATAAAAAGAATGATTAAAGTAAAACTCTTTCCCATCACTAGGAGTTAATAATAAGTTCCTCTGCCTACACTCCAATGTGTTCCAACCTGTGTGCACACTATGATTAGCAAAAGGAATAATCTCTCCGGGAATTATGTCTAATCCAGCAGTGTATTCATGCTCATAAGAGGCACCAGCAAGCAATTGCATACCAAGACAAATACCAATCAACGGGCGTTGTTTCCTCACTTGTTCTTGGAGGTAAGAAACTAAACCGCTTTTATGCAATTCACGCATAGCAGATGGGAATGCGCCAACACCGGGGAGAATTAAAACATCAACAGCATCCAGCTCTTCTATTTCTCTACTAATTCTTACGCGAAAACCTAAATCTCTTAAACTATGAGCAATAGATGCATGATTACCCATACCATAATCAATAATTCCAACGACTATGATTTTCACAAACCAACACCCACTTTAAACTTCTTGGTAATGGTTCGGTCATGCGCTATTGTAAAAAGATCTTGATTTACCGAAGAATAAACTTTTTCCCAGAAGGCATCGATTGAGATATCAATATAAGCACAAAAGCTTTCGATATATTCATCTCCACAAGAATCGTCATACTGTTCAACCAGTTTGATTCCATGCGTGCGAGTCATACGGCCTAACCGAATTTCTTCATTAACATAATCTGTGACGCGACCAAAACCAAATTTATAATACTTAATCATTTGATTTAGCGTCACCCAATCTTCATCAAGCGATGTAATTCCTAATAAATCACCCGTGTTTTCAACCGTATCCTCTCGAATTTTCAGACCACTCGCAACGGAATACATTCCGTTATTAACCAATGACCAATCTCCGAGAAACCAACCGAGATAAACAATCTGCAGACCATGCTTATCAAATTTTTCAGCACTAGGATATTGATAAGGAATTAAATCTTTTAACCGGGCACCAGAATCTAACAACCACTGTGAGGCACCGCCTGATAAAGTATTCATATAACGCAAATTATTACCATCATATCCCGTACGACCTAATGTTTTCAGATCACCCAGTTGTAAACCCGGATTTTCACCCCAAAGAATTAATGGAATTTCATAACGAATGGCAAGTTGCGGCACCGCACTGAATAGTGCAAGCTCTGTTGATCGACCAAAATTCACAAATTTCTCAAAAGCACATTTCATTAATGCTTTCCACGTTGCTGGAGCCGGCGCAGCGAGCACCACATCAAATCCAAGCTCAATTAAATTTGATATATTATCAACACCGCGCTGAGTAACTTGTTCAGGTGGATAACTTAAACAAGCAAGCAGCGGCTTAAGACCTAACTTATCTCTTACCCATAAGGCTTGACGTGTACTGTCTTTTCCCCCACTGACACCAATGATGCAATCAAAACCTTGACCTGATTTGCGGGGGAAATTTGCCAATAAATCTTCCAAGATTTCATAGCGCTCTTGCCAATCAACAAATTTTAACTTTTCAAAATAGTCACATGCTGGACACACCCCACCCGAAGAGAAGCAGGTATTTGGACGTGTATCGGGCTGTAAACATCGCACACAATATTTCATAAGTATCTGCTGATATTTTTCGATATGAATTAAATTACCATATACAAGGAAATCAGTCGTGTTTGTTTGATCTAAGCATGCACTAGAAGAACTTAACTAATAATTGCTGAATATGTTCAATTTTCGAATGCGGAAGACTGCACGCCCTACCACCAAAAGGAATAGTACTGATAACTCGCTTATTAGCTAACAAACCAACCACCATTGCCATAGACTCACAACCCGCCACTACATCTGATGCTATTATCTCCTCAAACAGAGGCTTCTCTCCACCGAGCTTAACAAAAGGAAATGTCTGCAAAACCCAATCATATTTATCACGATGCTCTGATGGATGAGGCCGCAAAACAATTTGGTCTATTGAATCATCAACCACATGGATATGCTCAAGAAAGAAAATAAGAGCTTCTTCTTCTGTATACCCAAAATAGCGCTCATCTCCATACTGCAAAGAAGCATGCTCACGAATAGGTTCGCAAACATAAAGAACTCGACTGAAAGGATTTAATCTAGCGTCTAATTGAATCTGACTAAAAATTTCCAATAAATCTTGACAATAAGGATTCGGGAAAAGTCGAATTGGTGTGCCTGAAAATGTAACTTCAGCAATAGATTGCGCGTCTTTATCGCCAACCCAAATTTCATCTGGTAAATACTCATGTCCTTGCAGTATAAATCGTTCACGATAATTCACCCAATGATCAAGAAAAGTGGTTGATTTCTTCCCTTGCTCCTTAGAGATTTTTATGGCTTTCACCTCAAGATCTGACTGCCAACTGGTGCCACATAAAACAGCAGTTGATTGTCGAATAGCCTGATCAAGAGGTAAGATTTCTAACTGCCCCAATTTGTTTTCAAAAATTTTTCGTGCAGGGCCATCTAAAACATAATGACAATCTAAGTTTTGACGACGCACATAGCTGCTTAATATTTCTGCTCCGCCTGCATCATGCGAAACCAAGGCAATTTTTGAGCTTTTAATCAACATAAATTCAGATATGAGCATCTAAGCTAATAAAGCTTTTCAACAAGTTTTGGCTGGCTAAATTACACTGCCAAGCGCCATTTTTTCCTTCATCGCCTATATATGAAAATCCTAAAGTTAAAAAAACAGCTTCCATAATTTTGTTCTTAGCTGTCAATTTAAAATTCGCCACTATCATTTGAACACCATTTTCTTCTGCATACACGGTTAATTGATTAAAAATCAAATGCTCAAGCGTACGCGAAAAAACCCTACAACTCATTAACCAATCCGTAATGACTAATTTATCTTTTCTGATATCACAAGCCACATAAGAAACTAAGCCATGCTCGGCAAATCGATCAGCTAAAGAAATGGTGAGGAGCAATACATCAGGTGATGCGGACATGGCTTGCAACTGCTCTAAACTAAGACGACGAGTAGACAGATTGAATTGATTCGTTTTCATTTCCATTTGCGCAAGCCTAGGCAAATCTGCTTCACTGGCAATTTCAATCTGCGCTTTCATCTCTAATGAGCTCAAGTAAGTATCCAAATCCGGCGCTTGAACCTGCAGCGCAGCTAATTTCGCTCTTGCTCGATAGGATTCCGCTCGTTGAAAATCTTCTTTGGAAAAGAATTGACTATCAAACAAATGCTGATTATCTAAAACTCGAACAAATTGCGCAGGATCATTTTCCAATTGTATAACTGTCACTTCAGGCATGGCCTGTCGAATTAGTTCACATTCAGCAGGATTATCATCAATAAATACAAGTGATGAAATATCAATATTTAATTCTTGAGCTATTCTGGTGAGGTTAGAAGCTTTATTTTCCCAGTTGCAAGAAATAACCGCAAAATCGCTAAGCTTCAAAGGCATATGAGGGTGCGTTTCAAAAACTTCAGAAGCAATCACCAATTCATTTTTACTACAAATACCTAGAATAACACCCCGCTGACCAAGCTCTTTAACATAACAAGCAAATACCTGATACGCCTCGCCCTCTGAAGTGCCAACCCCCAAGCGAATCCCTTCAAGCCCATCATCTCCGATCACTCCGCCCCACAGAGTATTATCCAAATCCAAAATAAGCGCTTTTTTAGATTTACCTACAGCACTTCGCCAAACAGAAGCAAAAATGAGTGCGTATTCGGGCAAAAAACGTGGGTTAAATCCAATTTTTCCATGATAATACAGTCGAGCATCAAACCAATTCTGTCGCCCCACGCGCGCAGCTAAATTATCGACATCCAACCATTTTATAGAACTAGGAGCCTCATTCAGCAAAGTTTCATTCAACGCATGAATTAAACGAGATATTGTCCAAATCGATCGGCGCTCAGCGATACCTAAAAATTCTTCACTGGGCATTTCATAAAGGTGCTGAAGAATCGGTTTATTCAATCGACTCAGCATTACATCCCATAAGTGTTTCCAATGCTGAATATGACGAGATAAAAAATCTCTTGCTGAATCTTCATCAAAAACAGAAGTGGCCTGCAAATAATTAAAAGACACAGCAATAACAACAACATCAGGAGAAAACAAATATAGTCCGCTTTTTTCTGATAGAATTTCCTGTTGATATACACCAAAAGGAGCTTCGTATATTTCGGCAAAATACCCTTCAGTAAGCAGAGCAACTCGAACAGCATGAGCAATTGGCTGAGTTGTATAATTCGATAAAACAGCAACTCGATGGACGGGAATTTCAACCACTTTAGCTACGTCAATTTCTTGTAACAACCTACCTACCAACTCAATTTCAAATCCTTTGAGAGGTGGATGCGCACGTAAATTCTGACTTAATACACAAAGCCCTTCGTCCATATCCTTCGCGATACATTGACGAACCTCAACAAGCTTCTGAATCCAAGAAAATTTTTCTATCATTACAGAAACTCTGATAATTACTCAGCTATAACGCTGTATTTTGCCAGTATTTGCTTGAGATGATTAATCGTATGAATTGATAAAATTTCAGGCATGCTCAACTGTATTCCATATGTCTGCTCCACTGCAGCAACAATAGTAATTTGAGCTAGACTATCCCAAGCTGCCAAATTAGCCGGTCCAGTCTCCAATGCTAACTCATTCGCAGGAACATTTAACACACCTGCAACGATCTCAAATAAATTATCTGACATAATTAATCCTCTCTAATTCTAAACTTTTAATAAAACATTAAGCCATTTGGATAATAATTTTCCCAACCAAACTAGCCGCCTCCATTCGATCATGCTGTCTAACAATCTCATCAAGAGAAACTGTTGTATCTATAGGCACATGAAATTTACTATCCGTTGCTGCAATACTCAAAATCTGACTTAACGCTGTCGGCGTTCCCATAGTGCAACCGATCAAGGAAATATTGCGATAAAAAATTTGACGCAAGTCAATTTCAGCGATAGGGGAGCGCACAGTACCGCACACCAAGATACGCCCTCCAGATCGTACAGCTGGCAGGGTATATCGCCAAGTTGATCCACCCACGCAGTTGAACGCAAGATCAACGCCCCGATTGGGTAGTTGAGCAGTATGACGCAAGACAGCAGCAGCTTGATCATCTAATACATGATCTACCCCCAGAGAATACAACGCATCTCGTTTTGCAGGAGAGGAGGTTACAGCATGAACCGTTACGCCTAAACGTTTTAGCAGAAAAACCACAAACACACCGACACCACCGCTCGCTCCAAACACTAAAGCTTGCTCTCCACTTTGAGCAATACCTTCATCAACCACCATATTCCAAGCTGTTAATCCAGCCAAAGAAATTGATGCAGCAACGTGGGGATTTAAATCTTGAGGTAAAAGCACAAGGCATTTTTCAGGAATGACGACATATTCTGCATGAGTACCATTTCTTTCACCGCCAATCATGCCAAAGGAAATACACTTATGAGGCAATTGATTTTTGCAATTAATACAACTTCCACAAGCTAATACTGGATAAATTACGACATACTGCCCCACTCTATATGAAGAAGACGGGTCTGCGTCTACTACAACACCAACACCATCAGACCCTAAAACAACCGGTAGAGCACAACGACCAGCCTCACCACGCCTCAAATAAATATCATGATGATTTAACGTCGCAGCTAACATCTTTACTAATACTTCATCTGTTTTTCTAACAGGTTCAGGATAAGAGCTGACATTAATAACTTCAGTTCCGCCAAACTGTTCAATCCAAGCAGCTTTCATTATAAATTTACTTTGACAACCAGGAACAAGCAGTACCCAGCTGTACAATAACTCCTCGAGTATTTTTAATATTCCAACCAATTTCAATGACAGATGCAGTCTCAATAATATGCATGACCTTACCCTGCCATATAAGCTCATCACCACATAACACAGGATGCCGGAAATCAGAAGACAGAGAGACAAGCAATCCATTTGCACCCACAAAATCACGAGCTATAAATGCAGAACATCTCGAAGCAACCAACATCCCATGAGATAATACGCCAACGTAACCACGCTGCTGAGCAAATGCCGTATCAACATGTAATGGGTGAGAATCTGCACTCACTCGAGCAAATTGAATCACATCCTCTTGCGTAATAGAAAATGAATGTTCACGTATAGCGCCCAAAGAGAAATCCGCTAATTGATAGGAAGGATACAAATTTTCTATCATTTTTTCTTCAAAATCATTGCCTGTACTCGAGGCACAAAACGCGCATTCGGCATCAATCGCTTAGGCCTCGTTATACGACATTCAAGCAATTCAAAACCTGCCTGCTCCGCTAAAACAATCCCCTCAGACTCATGCTTGAATTCGTAAATATGATCCGTTTGCGCAGCGGTTAATGCAAGTGATACGAAAGCTGTTGCACCAGATTTTAATGAAGGCGCAAAATTAGCTAAGAATTCACCCGGCTTCTCAAGATGCTCTAACATAAAACAACATACCGCCGCATCAAATTGACCATAGCCATGATCAACCTGAGTAGCATCTGCTGTCCGATAGATACAACGACTATCAACATTTGCACCAACAGCCATCATAGGAGCCATTTCCAATGAAGCAGGAGAAATATCCCAGCCCTCTAAAGTCATTTGATTTTTAATTATCGCTAAAATACCCCATGCGCCATGACCAGGAGCAATCTCAATCAAACGTCCACTGGAAAGATTTTTTACAAATCTTTCCAGGTAAAATTGCATTAATTCAACGTAATGACTCCAACAAAATAAAATAGCAAATACACCCCAATAATAATTTTTCATATAATCAGATTGCTGATAAACCAACTGATTGGCTTCAGCAAAAGAACTCACCTGATACTTGCCTGCAATCTCATAAGCTTGTTGAGCGCGATTTACTTCTAAAGTAAAAAAAGCGTATCCGTCAGCAATTTTTGTTAATACTCCTTCGCCAAAAGCTGCCACCAACCAGACAAGACATTCTTCAAAATGGCAATCAACCAATTCAGGTGCAATTAATCTCGCTTCTTCAACACCACGTAACATACTGGGATGTCGAGATTTTAAAATAGAATAAAATTGGTCTTGCAGTTGCCCCATAAAATTCCCCTCAAAAAACTGGATACTGAATCGTATCCGCGAATACAGCTACTAACGTAATATCTTGATAGGCATTATTTTTAAACACCTGCCGCTTTCTAACTCCTTCAATTTCAAAATTAAACACCCTAGTTAATGCACCGGCTACCTGGGGATGGAATGTGCCACCATAAATTTTCTGCAAACCCAACTGCTCAAAACCATGTCGAAGCATTAACGACCACGACTCTATAAACAACTCTGGCTTTGACTTGGTCACTTTGGTTGCTTGAATCCCCGCAATTTCTGCATGCCGGTGTATCAAATCAATATGATCAAGAGAGACCACTCCACAAATTTTTTCTTCATTTGAACGATCAACAATCCCTAACTGGATTTTTGAAGAAGAAATACAAGACGCCAAAAATTTATGCTGATCTTCAAATGTATTAGGATAGTAGTGATGCTGATTAGAATGGCTCATTGATTCATCATTGAACCAACCCACCCAATCACTCTCAACAATATCTTCAACAGTGAGCACTTTAAGATAAACATATTTTCCTTCATAAAACACTAATCGTCTGTCTATGCTCATATACTGCTTCCTAAATTTTATCTGATTGCAATATTGTAATTTGATGCCACACCTTGGCAAAAGCCTCCACAATCAAATCTACATCCTCATCGGTCAATTCATTCATACACATACCAAAACCAAGATATGTTGAATCGTTCAGTTGTTCCGCAATAGGACAAATACCTTTCCTGTAATTTACTTCGCGATGACAAATATCTGAGCTCCAGGGAAATCCGCGAGAACCATAGGCTACTTTTTGCTGATACATGGGCAACAAATGAATATTTTGATAACGCTTACTTAGAGCGACGCCTTCCGCTTGAAGAGCCTCGTGAATTTGATCTCGACTCACACCTAATTTCTCAATATCAAGAATCATAGGATAGACATAATACACATGTGTACGGTCTGGCCTCACAATAGGTGTTTGCAATCCATGCAACCCCATCAAACCTTCCGTTAGTTTATTTGCTAGAGCTTGTCGAGACTCAACAAAACCGCTCAATTTTTTCAGTTGCTCAATTCCCATCGCGCATTCAATTTCGCCCAAGCGAAAATTATGGCCAATCATATTAGAAAGATTTTTGACACCTTTATCACCTACAACCACCTCTGCATGATTACGAATAAGCTGAAGACGCTCAGCAATTTCATCGTCATCCGTAACAAGAATTCCACCTTCACCGGTATGAATATGCTTGTGATAATTAAGGCTATATCCACCTACATGGGCACAAGTACCGGCATATTTTCCTTTATAGAAGGCACCAGGCGACTGTGCAGTATCTGAAATGACTTTTAAATGATATTTTTCAGCAAGCAGCATAATCTCTTCCATATCCGCAGACTGACCAAAAATATCTGCGACCATAATAGCCTTAGTGTAAGGCGTAATATTGGCCTCAATCGCTTTAGGATCAAGATTAAAAGTTTGTGGATCAATATCCGCAAATACAGGAATTGCATTCCAATGTAAAATTGCTGTGGCTGTTGCGCTCATAGTCCACGGCGTTACTATCACTTCATCACCTGGCTCAATACCCACTGCACCTACGGCAGCGACAAGCCCAGAAGTCCAAGAATTCACCGTGATAGCATGTTTTACGCCAAAATATTCAGCGCATTGTGTTTCAAATTCTTTAACTTTAGGGCCACCAAAAAAATCTTCATGCCAAGCGCCAAGAAACTGAGAAAGCACACCACTTTTAATCACTTCTTGAGCTGCATTCAATTCTTCAACACCAATAGGATTATAGGTTTTAAATAATTTCTGAATAGTTTTTGGTCCGCCGAATAGCGCTAATTGTTCCATTATCTCACTCTTCACTAAATGTCCGCTGCTTTAATACTTGATTCAATACAATAAGATTTTCTAAGGCTTGCTTACCACTACAAAGACTATGTGGAGCTCCAGAAAGTAATGCATTCAAATGATTTAATACATTCAACTGATATTGATCAAATTCGCTGGAAATTAACTCTTCTTCAGGCTGAAGCGTTTTATACGCTTTAAGCGAAGCATGCGGAACTACAGATTGCCATGTTATGTGACCGTTCTGCTCATAACGCAATCTCCCATTAGAGGTGATTAACTCAAGGGTATAATGAGAAAAAAACTCTTCTTTTGCCGATAAAAAAACAGCAGAGCCTTGTGCTAACTCAACATAAAAATCAGGCTCAGCATCTCCATTATTTAAATCTCGACCATTTGAAATGATATGCACTGCACGCACGGATCCAAACCAGAAAACAATTAAATCAAAAAAATGAGACCCGTTATGCAGCAAACCTTTTGAATACCAAACAACGGCTTTAAACGGGCCGCTGATTTCCCCAGAATCAATGCTTCGTTTTATTTCATTGATACCTGGATCTGCGCGCCGAATATAATTGACTAAAAGCTGCACTCTGGCAGACTCACATAAATCAACTATTTTCTTAGCTTCATCCAGCGAATAAGCTAACGGCTTTTCACACAAAATCAAACCATGCATACCCAGGGACAAAGCTTCTTGAATAACTTGAAGATGTGATTCAGTAGAAGTTGCAACAACAAGCACATCGGGTAAAACATGAGCAAATAAACTAGCAAGATTTTCATAGCTAGGCACATTATAAATACCTTCAAAAGTCTTTCTTTTTATTTCATCAGAATCAACAGCGCCCACTAATCTAAACGCCGAATGCATCGAAAACGCTTTTGCATGGGTGTACACATGCTGTTTTGAATTAAGATCGTAACCAAGGCCCATTTGGCCAAGCCCAACAATAGCAACAGAAGGCTTTTTCAAAGCAGTACTTATCCGAGCATCTGCCACGCTACTGGAACTCCCTTATCAGCGTCTACAATAATTTTCTTTCCTAAAATTTGCTCATAATATCTTGGCGCCAACCCATGCCCCGGCCTGACAATTCTTAAATTTTCTGGTGTAAAAATATCTCCTGCTTTCATATCTTCTGCGATATAGAGTGAACGACGAAACACCAAAGATTTTTTTTCTGCTTCAGTAGGCCCATAAGTGACCTGACCTAATGCTTGCCAAGCACGCTCAGTTTCAATCACTAAACTTTTCATTTCTGCTGGCTCTAATGAGAAAGCACTATCGACACCACCATCAGCACGATTTAACGTAAAATGTTTTTCAATCACCGTTGCACCGTGAACCACCGCAGCCACTGAAACACCAACACCCATGGTATGATCAGACAATCCCACTTCACAATTAAATAATTGACGCAAATGCGGAATCGTTAATAAGTTGGTATTTTCAGGCGAAGCAGGATAGGTGCTAGTGCATTTAAGAAGAATCAAATTTTCACAGCCGGCTTGTCTTGCTGCAGTCACTGCTTCATCTAATTCTGTCAGCGTTGCCATACCGGTAGAAATAATCATGGGCTTGCCTGTAGCAGCCACCTTTCGAATTAAAGGCAAATGATTATTTTCAAAAGACGCAATTTTATAAGCAGGTACATCTAGAGACTCTAAAAAATCTACAGCTGTTTCATCAAAAGGAGAGCTAAAACAAATCAAACCTAATTCTTTTGCTCGCTGCATAATCGGTGTATGCCACTCCCAAGGCGTGTGTGCTTTTTTATAAAGATCATGCAAGCTGTTGCCTTTCCATAGACTTTTTTCATCATCAATAAAAAATTCACCTTCACGCACATCTAATGTGATCGTATCAGCAGTATAGGTTTGTAATTTAATTGCATGAGCACCCGTCGCTGCCGCAGCATCTACAATTTCCAATGCACGATCGAGAGATTGATTATGATTGCCGGACATTTCTGCAATGACAAAGGGTGGCGCATCTGGGCCTATGAATCGGCCAGCAATGTGTATCATCTTGTCATTTGTCATTTGGTTTCCTCCGATAAAAAACCACGTCCTTCCAGTTCTCTCCGCGATCGTTCCAGTTCCTCGGTGATCAGCTTTTCGTTTGGCAGGACGGTCTGATATTCGGCGGCCAGTATCTTATTAGGCAAGTTGTCGAGAGTGTAATGAGCCTCAGCCACCCCTTTTTCGGCGCAGAGGATGAGACCCACTGGCGGGTTCTCACCAGACTTCATCCAATGTTCACGAGCATAATTGAGGTAGAGGTGCATCTGACCTGCATCGGCGTGGCTGAAACGGCCGACCTTGAGGTCGATGATAACCAGACAACGCAGACGGCGGTGAAAGAGTAGTAAATCGACGCGGAACCATGTGTCATCGAGACGCAGCCGCCGCTGACGGCCAAGGAAAGTGAAATCGTCACCCAGCTCCAGCAAAAAGTCAGCGAGACGCTGTATCAACGCTGCCTCCAGATCACTCTCAGAATATTCGTCTTTGAGGGACAGAAACTCCAGCACGAAGGGATCCTTAATGGCCTCTTCGGGGGTCATCATATCGTCTGGTTCGGCGTGCTCGGCCTTTTTAAGCATTGCTGCCTTATTCTTGGAAAGGGCGATCCGCTCGTAAAACTGGCTGTCGATCTGCCGTCCGAGTTGACGCACCGACCAACCGCAGCGCAGGGTCTCGGCCTCGTAAAAGGTGCGGGAAGCAGTGTTCTTCACGGATAGAAGGCGGACGTAGGCCGACCAAGGAAGCGGAAAACAAACAGCGAGCGTAGCGAGATCAGTGGATTTTGCAGACGCTGTCTGCAAAATATGTTCGGCTGGCCAGGCCAAGTAGAAGGCTCGCATCTGAGTAAGATTACGCCAAGCAAAACCTCGCCCAAATTGGCGCGTTAAGTCGTTACCCAAGCGTTTGAGTAGTGCCTCTCCGTATTCAGCACGCTCCTCTCCCCCCTGCTCGAACTCAACAATACGCCGCCCAATTTCCCAATAACTCGCTGTCATCAGGGCATTGACGCTGCGGACCGCACTGCGGCGGGCCGCTTCAAGCAGATCAACGATGCCAGCATGAACATCACCGTAGCTGGCGGATGCGCTCAGCTTATTCATGCTGCTGCCTCTACAATTTCTAATGCAGGCTCGAGAGATTGATTATGATTGCCAGACATTTCAGCAATGATGAAGGGCGCCGCATCAATGCCAATTGCCCGCCCAGAAATTGAAATTTCTCTAGACATTCAACTTAAGCCTTCTCAATTTTAACAATATATTTATGACCGCAATTTTCAAAAAATGCAGGATATCGCTCATTATCCACAACTCGTAATAAATGAAATTGTTCAGCTATTGGTTTATTAATATCCAAACGACTATTCTCGGGAGAACGACGCCTTAAATAATCACCAGGGATGCCTTGCTGAGGTATCGGTTCAATCTGATCAAATTTATCTACTACTTCAGACATTAATTCGAGCTCGCACTGAAACAACTTTTCGTTGATTTCCGACAGCAATTCGTGACCTTGTAGCTCAAATGTCCTCTTCAACCAAATATCACCCGTATCAACTGGGTCACTTGCCTCTAACAAACATACAGTGATCTGTTGCACTCCTGTAAGAATTGCCCAAATATGCGGAGACCAACCACGCCCTTGCGGAAGATCGCTTGCGTGTAAAAGTAACGCAGCTTTATATTTTACACGTTCTTCTGAACGAATTAACTGACTACAAGAAACCAAAAAAAGGATATCACCCCCTGATAATTCAGATTTATCATGAGTTAATAAAACATCATGTCCTTTCAATTTTGTCTGCCGAGACCATTCTATTAAATGAGCAACAACCGGATGCAAGGGCTCTGTACACAATATTGATATTTTCATGCAGCCAATAACTCATAAGAAACTCTCTCGACGCCATATCCATCAGTTAATTCAAATGCATGAGTAGATATTTTTTCGAATTGATCAACATCCTCAATCATGGATAAAAGACTGTCATGTAAAATCTCTAACGAAATCGATTCACTAGATCCTAAATAAATTATGGCGCCACAATGATGCAGCGATTCCAGAATGGCTATCTGATTAACTGCAAGGCTAAAGCATAAAGCGGGCAATCCTAAGCAACAACGCTCGCAACTAATTGAGCCACCTGAACCTATGGCTAGGTCTGCAGCTAACATTAATTCGGCCATATTATTCACTTGGATGTGACAAGAAAAATTATTTCTTTCACTTAAATATTCAATAGCATCACGAGCTGGATGCTGAGCACCAATGACTACATCGATTGCAATATTTTTCAAATCCATTTGCGCCAAGACATCAATCACTCGACCAGTATAGTTATCCGGATCAGAACCACCGAAACACACCAGAATTCGATTTATAGTTGTGCGCGGCTTCGCCTTTAAATGTGCCTGACGAAATTCCTCACGCAACAATGCGTATTTCGGCCCCAACAATAATTGGCAATGTGCTGATACTTTATCGACATATCTATCATTCATATCCATATAAAAATTCTGATCAAGCAACAGATCACAATCATGAACACGATCTGCTAAATCATCAATCACCAAAATTTTCTTTGTATAATTGCGAAATTCTTTTTCCCAAACATGATCTAAACGATAATGATCGACAACTAAATAATCCCACAGGATTTCTGAAATAATGTTAATCGTTTCTTTGACATCTTTTAATTGTTGCTCCTGAGACCAAATTCCTTCAGGTGGAGAATCATTATCTATTGCCCAGACAGGCAACTCTAAAAGTGTATGATGATGAGACTGAATTAATTGTTTTAAATATTCTGGCAACTGCCGACAAACAAAAGTAACTGCTGCATTATGCTTTACAAGCTCATCGGCTAGCGTTAAACAACGCATCACATGACCAGTACCAATGGAAGCAGAAGCGTCAACGCGAAAGAAAATGCTCACCTTATTAAGCATATACATTGCCCACGCGGCCCGTAATAATTAAATCATCTGGCATTTCCGCGAGTAGATATTTCTTCCCCTGCTGTAAATGAGAAAATACGCAACCCCATAACATTTGCATGCCAAAATATATTTCATCGTTGGAAATATTTTCAACCAATTCGCCGTTAACATTTGCTACCAAGGCTTCAATTGCTACGACAGTAGCACTACGCTGAACAACAGGAAATATTGTTTGTTGCAGCAAAAAATAACCTTTCTGTGAGCTATTTGATTTTCGAAGCTGTATTGAAGCGCCATCCGACAAAATTTCGAGACTACCATGAGTCCCATTTACCCGAACATTACATCCACCTCCTCTGATGATCAAACCACGAACTCCCCCATCCAACCAAAATTGAGCATAAGACACAATTGGGTCTGAATCGATAAGTCCATCACATGACCTTATAACAGTGGAATCAACCAGTTCTGCCTGTACTGCTATTGGGCGCTGCCCACTCAAAAAAATTATCAAATCAACAGAGTGCGGATGTGACCATAACAAGGGTGATTCACCAAATTCAATGATAATCTCAATAAGATCTCCAATCTCACCAGCCCTAATTAAGTCACGAGCCTGTCTATATAGCAAGTGGTAACGTCGATTAACGCCATAACTAATAATTACACTTGAGTCTCTTGCTTTATTTAAAATTTTTCTTGAATCCAGCAAATTATTTGCGAATGGTTTCTCAATATAAACGCCCTTAACTCCACAATCACAAGCATCTTGTAAGATTCTCAGTTTATCAGGAGTTCTTGTAGCAACACCTATAATGTCAGGCGAAATAGATTTAAATAGATCATTATAATTTTTAAAAAGCTCATTAATGTGATAGATCTTTCCAGCCCACTCAAGCCTCTCAGAATTTATTTCGGCTAATGCGACCAGATTAACATTTCTAGCCTGCATAAAAGATTCTGCATGAGAGACAGGTAGCCAACCGGATGGAATTAGCCCGTCAAAACGACCAGAAGGCTCAGCTCCCATCCTTCCACAACCAATCACAGCAGCTGTTAGCATGTCCAATCCAAAATAGCTGACAGAGTACCTCGCGGATGTGTTTCTAATAATTTATATGCTTCGCCAAGATTATCCCAAGAAAATACAGCTCTCAGAAGCGGAGCTGGATTTATTCGCCCTAACTCTAATAATGAGTAGATATGCGCAAGATTTCGCTTCAATGTAAATCTTAAATCAATTGAAGGTACTTCAAGATCCGAACAATGACCAACTTGACGAATGGTTATTGCCTTATCATAAACATATTTAGAATCTAGTGGATTAAAAGCAGGAGCGGCCAATCCACGCCCAGGAAAACCAACCAATATTATTGTTCCACCACGCCGCACTGTCTTGAGGCTTAATTCATAATCCTCCCACGAGTCAGAGGTATTAATAACAAGGTCTACACCATCTAAACCTGCAACCGATCGATAAGGCACTCCGCTCTCAGCTTTATTAACACACCGTGAAAACGGAATGGATTCTAAGATGGCATTCAGATCATTTCTGCCTGAAAATATTAAGGGAGACCCACCATAGGCTGAGATAAGACTTGCGCTTGCAAATCCGAGTGCACCCAAACCAACTACCCCTACTTCAAATCCTGGTTTATATCTGCCATCCAACAAAGCTGAATAACCCAAGCAATATAAGTAAGCTATAGCTAAACGTTTTTGACTTTCTTGAGCAAGATTTCTAGCTTTCAAAAGAACGTCATTTCTATTACAGAAGAAATTACTTCGATGACTCTGATGAGTCAGAATAAAATCACCTACCTCTATATCGTCAATTTCCAGGCCGATTTTTTGCACTCTTGCTACATTACAATACCCCACCAATCTTGGATGTGCGATGGAAGGTCGCAATGGAGGTTTTCCACTCCATGCCGCTATTTCAGTTCCTGTTGAGATAGCTGAGAATAATGTTTCAGCAAAAATTGATTGCGAGCCTAATTCAGTTACATGCATTTTTTCTTCTTTGAGATGTAATAAGTTAGGGGCCACAAGTTCATAAACCTGCGCAGTTACAACTGATTGATATGAACTAGCATTCGCGACCATCTTACAACTCTCCTTGCTCAACTAACACCTTGGCAAGCATTTCTGCCCGCCCCCAATCATCCAGCGTATCGATATCCTGTACGCGCCAACGAGGAATCATAATTGGAAACGAATGCTGATCAAAAATTTTAGCCCCTTCAATCCACGCATTAGGACGCCCCCAGTAAAACTGACCCGCATCATGCAATGCTATAGGCAAATCCTGAGAACGCGTTGAAAAATGCTCGGGGAAAAACATTTCTATTCCACCATTAGGCATCTGCTTAAATGAACGGAAAATAGGAGCAGCAAAGTCAGTCACAGTAAAAGCATAAGCCCAATCATTAGAATTAAGCGCTTCCCAACCACGAATAAGATCGACTTTTTGAACAAAAGGCGCTGTAGCATAAATACAACATACTGCATCTAATTTCATGCCTTGGCTCAAAGCCCACTGAGCTGCATGCGCAATTACCTCAGTCGTTGCTGCATAGTCATTAGATAATTCATCGGGTCGCATAAAAGGCACTTCTGCACCAAATTCACAAGCAATATCAGCAATTTCCTTATCATCAGTCGACACAATAACACGATCAAATAATCCAGAAGCTAAAGCTGCATCAATTGAATGAGCAATCATTGGTTTACCAGAAAACATCTTAATATTTTTTCGCGGAATACGTTTACTACCACCACGCGCAGGAATAACAGCAAGCTTCATTGAAATATCTCATTTAATACAGAAATTACTTGCTCTTGTTGCC
>JAHFSE010000021.1 GCA_023265895.1 Gammaproteobacteria bacterium | reverse complement strand
CTGGCTTTAATGTCCTGCAATCTGTACCAGGTCACGTTATCAAATCGTTGCCATTTACCTATAGGGGCCTTGGCTATAAGCATCTAAGCCTTCTAAACAAAACCGACATAAAATGGTGTATTGCTTGTTGGGGAGAGCCTCTTGTCCATGCCACATTAAATAAATGTCATTCACGCTAAGAGGACAGACTTAGAGAACTCCTGCTCTCAGTGCACTGAAGCTACGCAACGCGTGGGCAGCCAGAAAAACAAGGTTAAACTTGATCACCCATAGATAAAACCAAATTATCAATCAATCTCGTACTTCCTAATTTTGTCGCCACCAAAATCACTAGTTCTTTGTCTTCTACTTGCGGCGACTGTAAATCACTTTGTCGACGAATTTCGTAATAGTCTGTTTGGAAGCCTAACTGATTCAGCTGCTCAGCAGCTTGTTGGCAATGAGCAGAAATTTTTTCAGCGGTATTATTTTTTTCTGCTAACAACCAATTTTTTGAGACGCAGAGCTGCTGATAAATCTTCCCGGCTAATGCGCGCTGTTCAGCCGTTAAATATTGATTACGCGAACTCATGGCTAAACCATTGGCTTCTCGCAATATGGGCGCACCGATAATTTCGATGGGAAAAGCTAATTCGGATACTAAACGACGGATGACTAATAATTGCTGGAAATCTTTCTCGCCAAAAATCGCCACATCGGGTTGAACTAAATTAAATAATTTGCTCACTATCGTTGCTACGCCGGTAAAATGTCCCGGCCGACTGGCGCCACATAACAGGCTATCTAACAAGGGCGCATGGACTTCAATCAATGGCGGCATTCCGTTGGGATACATAGTTTTCACATTGGGTGCAAAAATTATGTGATTACCTGCTTGCTCTAATAATTGAGAGTCTTGCTCTAAGGTTCTTGGATAACGATCGAAATCTTCGTGGACGCCAAATTGAGTGGGATTCACAAAAATACTCGTCACTATTACATCCGATTTTTGTTTGGCTTGCTCGACTAAACTTAAATGTCCGGCGTGTAAATTGCCCATGGTGGGCACTAAAGCAATACGTTTATTTTCTTTACGCTTCTGATTAATTGTTTCGCGAAGAGTTTGAGGGTGAAAAATAATTTTCATCATTCAAAACCATGTTCAGCCGCTGGAAAACTGCCTTCTTTTACTGCTTTGACATAATTTTCAAAAGCAGAAGCAATAGATTCTTCTCCTTGCATAAAATTTTTCACAAACCGCGCAGGTTTTCCGGGTGTAATGCCTAATAAATCATGCATCACTAATACTTGCCCATCACAATGGGGACCAGCACCAATACCAATCACAGGAATTTTACTGCGCTTCGTTAATTTTTGTGTTAGTTCTGCTGGAATACATTCCACTAATAACATGGCTGCGCCCGCTTCTTCTAATTGTTGTGCAGCCGCTAACAAAGTCTGTGCTTGGACGTCGCTACGGCC
Source organism: Gammaproteobacteria bacterium (assembly GCA_023265895.1). GTDB lineage: Bacteria > Pseudomonadota > Gammaproteobacteria > Pseudomonadales > JAHFSE01 > JAHFSE01. The sequence continues at coordinate 20,443 of JAHFSE010000021.1, read as the reverse complement.
TTGCACTTTATAACCGCCGAACACATTGACTGATTGTGGTGTTAACCCTAAATGCGCACAGACAGGCACGCCGTTACGCGCTAATTGTTGAATGGTTTCCGCCAACCAAGCATCGCCTTCTAATTTAATTATGTGGGCGCCCGCTTGCATTAATTGTTGGCAATGCGATAAACACATTTCTACCGTTGCCGCGCCCATAAAAGGCATATCCGCTAAAATCAATGCATTGCCTGCACCTTGTTTGACACAGCGGGTGTGATAAACCATTTGCTCAATGGTGACAGGCACAGTGGAGTCATTGCCTTGCAATACCATGCCGAGGGAATCGCCGACTAGTAATACTTCCACACCGGCTTGCGTTTGGACTTGAGCGAAGCAAGCGTCATAAACCGTGGTCATCGCAATTTTTTCACCCCGTTGTTTCATGGCTTGGAGGGTGGATAAGTTAATTTTAGTCATGACAGAATCCTTCAAGAATATAGTAGGGCGTCAATAAGCAAAGCGCATTGCGCCGCAAAAAAGCACAGGCAGTTTTACCACGCTACAGTTAATTTGAGTAGCCCTTCAGCAACAATAGGCGACACCACTTTCTCTGGCGCAATCTCCGCTAATGGCACTAAAACAAAAGCGCGATTGAGCATTTCCGGATGAGGAATTTTTAAATCTGCTTGATCAATGATTTGATCATCAAATAATAAAATATCTAAATCCAAAGTGCGTGGCCCCCAATGTTGTGTGCGTTGACGACCTTGTTGTTGTTCTATGGTTTGCAATGCAATTAATAATTCTTGTGGGGAAAATTCAGTGGTGATTTGAAGCACAGCATTTAAAAAATCGGGTTGATCTTGTGGCCCTAGCGGCTGGCTTTGGTAGATAGAAGAGGTTGCAACAATAAAAGTTTTTGGTAATTGTGCGATGGCTATTTTTGCTTGGCGTAATTGTTCGAGTGGCTGATTTAAATTAGCGCCTAAGCCGATATAAACAGTATGAGTTGTCATTTTTTTTTGCGTCGCTTATGACGCGGTGCATCTTTGGATAAATAGCGAATCATTTGGTGACGTTGTTGATGATCTACCGCTTGATATTGTGTCCACCATTCACCCAAGCCTGGTTGCGTTTCTCCTGCTTGTTCGCGAAGTAATAAAAAATCGTAGGCTGCACGAAATCTTTGATGTTCTAGCAGCGTTTCAGCACGACGGCCTAATCGATGGGGCAATCGAAATTGTAATTCCCAAATTTCACGCACGGCGCTACTGAAGCGGCGAGGAATGACCGTTGCTGTGAGCTGTTGATCCAGTGTTAAGGAGGCTGCTCGATGGGTTGCAATATGCGGTACTTCACCATGGATTAAAGTCAGTTCGCGATGTTGTAAAAACACTGGCCATAAAATCACTGCGAATAAAAAAGCGGGTGTTACTGGTTTATGCTGCTGAATACGTTGATCGGTATTCCGAATGGCAAGTTCCATTAATTTCAACCAAACTTGCGCACGCGTGGTGCTACTTTGTGTAATGAGTGGATAAGTATCTGGAAATAAATGCGGTAGTAATTGATAGCGTTGAATTAAGGTAAAGGTCGCAACGCCCTGACCGGAATGAAATAGTTTTAATACTTCATCAAATAAACGAGCGCCGGGAATTTCCCGTAATAAATGACCCAAGGCTTGAATGGGCGCTTCGGTTTCTGATGCCAATTGAAAATCTAACTTTGCCATGAAACGGATGGCGCGTAACATACGAACAGGATCTTCTCGATAGCGCGTGTCTGGTTCACCCACTAAACGTAATACATGATTTTTTAAATCTTCTAAACCAGAAGCATAACACCGTAATTCATTGCGATTGGGATCATAATAAAAAGTGTTGACGGTGAAATCTCGGCGCATGGCATCTTCTTCCAAACTACCGTAGACGTTATCGCTGATGAGCATCCCTTGAGCATCTTGTGCTGCAACATGACGTGCCCATGCCGCTGATGCGCCGTCTTGTGTGTGGTGACCGCGAAAGGTTGCAACTTCAATCACTTCACGACCAAAATAAACATGCGCTAAACGAAAGCGTCGACCAATCAATCGGCAGTTGGTAAATAATTCTTTCACCTGTTCAGGATGTGCGCTCGTGGCGACATCAAAATCCTTAGGGGTATGACCTAATAACAAATCCCTTAAACAGCCGCCAACAATAAAAGCTTGGTAGCCTTTTTGCTGTAATCGTTGCACTACCTTCACCGCATTGGCGCTCATCATAGTAGCTTTCAATGCGTGTTGATGCGCAGGTAGGGAAAATTGCCCATGATCAGATGAGATATTATCGCTGCGAAAACGTTTTAAAAAAGCAACGAGGGGTTTGAGTAAAGAAGAACGAGTCAAAATAATATTCCGTGGGCAATCAATAAAAAAGTAGGTGCCGCTCTACTGTACGAAAATCCTGCTGAGGGTTCAAGTATTGAGAGGGGTTCTGTTTTATGGGCGCGTTAATTGTTCAATGGCTTGTTGAGCCATGTTAAACGCCAGTTCTCGCTCCGCTAAAAAAGTTTTGCCCAAGTGCTCTTTTTCTAACAGTTTAGCTTCATCGGGATGATGTACGCGTAATAAAGTTTTAACATTCGGATTGAGCATGCGCGCTACTTCAACCATATTTCGAGTGTCAAATGGATTGGGTGTCGTGATGATCAGTATGCTGGCGCGAGCAATATGCGCTTGAATTAATACGGCAGGATCAGCCGCATCACCACTGACTGCGGGAATCTGTTGTTGACGTAATTGTTCTACTAATTCACGGTTTTGTTCTGCAACTACATAGGGAATTTTTTGTTGTGTGAGTAATTGAGCAATGTATTTTCCTACACCACCATACCCCACTAATACCACCTGATCTCTGAGCAATGCTTCGTCTACTGACAGCGGTAATGTGGCTAATGGGTCGTCTCGTAATTCTAATCGTCGAGCTAACAAGGAGCGTGAACGGATCCAGTTTTGCAGGGGTTCAACGGCAGCAAATACTAGAGGGTTGATGGCGATGGAAATCAGCGCGCCGGCTAAAATTAAACTGTGTCCTTCAATGGAGAGCAGATGTAGACTCACGCCTAAATTTGCCAGGATAAAGGAGAACTCACCAATTTGTGCTAGGCCTACACCGACAGTCAGTGCGGTATTCAATGGATAGCGAAATAATAAAATAAAAATAGCTGCTGCTAAGGTTTTTCCCAGTAAAATAATCGCAACCACAATTAAGACTTTCAGTGGTTCTTCCACTAAAATATGCGGGTTGAATAACATACCGACGGACACAAAAAATAATACTGAAAATGCATCTCGTAAAGGTAATGATTCTTGTGCAGCGCGATGACTGAATTCCGATTCGCGCAACATCATGCCAGCAAAAAAAGCGCCGAGGGCAAAGGAGACGTCAAATAATTGTGCGGCGCCGTAAGCCACGCCAACAGCGGCGGTAATAACACATAAAGTGAATAATTCTCGGGATCCTGTCCGTGCGACCCACCAAAGAATTTTGGGAAATGCGCGACGACCTACGACCCACATTAAAATAATAAAGGCACTGACTTTGGCTAAGGTAAATCCGAGATTCCAGCTGATACTGGCATCGGCATAAGTCAGTTGGGTATGACCGCCTAACAAGCTAGCGCAAGCGGGTAATAAGACCAACATTAAGACCATGATTAAATCTTCTACCACCAACCAACCCACAGCGATGCGACCATTAACCGATGTGAGTAGTCCGCGATTTTCTAAGGTGCGTAATAACACCACTGTGCTGGCAACGGATAATGCCAAGCCAAAAATAAATGCTTCGCCCCAAGGCCAATGCCAACTGTGAGCAATCAGAGAACCCAGGGCAGTGGCTACCATAATTTGTATCAGCGCGCCGGGGATGGCGATACGGCGTACTGCCAATAAATCAGCTAACGAAAAATGTAAGCCGACGCCAAACATTAATAACATAATGCCAATTTCAGCCAGCTGACTGGCTAGGGTGATATCACCGACAAAACCGGGGGTAGCAGGGCCAATCACAATGCCCGCTAATAAATAGCCTACTAACGGTGGCATTTTTAATTTTGAGCTGAGCATGCCAAAAATCGTTGCTAAACCTAAACCAGTAGCAAGGGTCGCAATGAGGCTAACGTCATGGGGCATGGTGTGGATGGCCTGGAAAAAATAAGGATGAGGCGAGCCTACTTTTTATCAATCAGCCAGTCAATCAGAGTCACTGTGAGGATTTTTATATTCGTTGTTGCAAAACTTTCTGATACTCTAGTGGGCTTGGCTCTTTTTAGAGTAATCAGATTTTAATTGTGCTTAATTTTTTGGGGGAAGTTGTTGTGTCAAGCAAATCAGTTGATTTTAATCCTTATCATTCGGCGGCTGCTTCAACAACGCCTGTTCAGACTGCTGCTACATCTGCCTCTCAATTTGTTCCAGCATCAGCGCCAGGCCGGCATCCCACAGATGCATCGATGCGGACTCCCAATTCGCAGTTGCGTATCGATAAAAGAACAAGCGGAGCGCCGCATACGGTGATTCGTGGTCAATACACGGGTAATGAGTTTCATCTAGTCGGCACTTTAAACGAAGCAGAAACTCAATCTGCTTTTAGCAAGACGGGGATTCCCTCGTTAGGAAAATTAGTATTGGGCACAGGTAGTGCTAGAGTTCGTTTAGCTTATTATGACGATCGTGAAAGTGGTAAGCAGGTATGGGTGGCAGTGAAAAAAATGACTGATATTGACGTTGCATACATAGAAATTGAGCGACACTTAGATGTACAGCGATCATTGCCTGAAAGTCTTTTTGTGGTGAAGTTAATTGATTACGCGATCACTGAAGGAAAAGACAAAAAATCTAAAGCCTATCTCTTTATGGAATGGAGCAATCCAGGCTATCAAATAATGAACACTACAAAAAAGGACAAGGTATGTGCAGAGCATTTCTATGGAGGTCAAGCTGATTTGGCGGGTTTTGTGAATCATGCAAGTCAATTCCCTTTTTATGGGAGTTGTTCAGCTCAGGAGGCAGTAAGAAAAGTAGCTTGGGCTTGTGTGGCGGCAGTCAATGATTTCCATAAAGCTGGTTTGGTGCACCGAGATATAAAGTCAGAAAATTTCTATTGCAATCATTCAGGTCAAGTTAAGTTGGGTGACTACGCCAGTGTTGGTCTCAGAAGTGATTCTGCGCTCAGCTCTGCGGGTTGGACACCACAAAGTGTTCCGTATCACATTCTGAAAGAGATTGGTAGTCAAGCAATCGATAAAATCGCATTGACTTGGTCAGCTCAAGAGCTGGATCGTTTTGCATTGGGCCGCACCTTATTGGATTTACGCACCTATTGCTTGCATCTCAACGAGCAGCGCTTGGTAGTGAGCAAACAGAACACAGCTATATCTACTAAAAAGGTTCTACGCAATGGATGTTTTGTTGAATGTTGGGTGGGTTTTAGCGTCGATCCAGCCTCAATTCGCGGCGATACTTTAGATGAGGTGATTGCTCTGTTAATGTATAACGAGCCTGGTGGTCGGACTGTGGATCAAATCTCAAGATCTCCCTATTTTACAAGTTTCTAGTCTGCGCTTTTTGTCGATGAGCACTTGTTGCTTTGAATGAGGCTGTTGCTCATTTAAAGCCTTCTGATAGGCGATGTAGACGCGTGAATGGAGCGTGTGCAGGTTTTAGAGCAACGAGAGTTTCATTACAGTTAATTTTTTTAGGGAGTTGTTGTGTCAAGCAAACCAGTTGATCTTTGTTATTCTGCGGCTCCAACATCTGTTCAAGGCGTTGCTGCTACATCCGCCTCTCAATTTGTTCCAGCATCAGCGCCAGGCCGGCATCCCACAGATGCATCGATGCGGAGTCCCGATCCGAAATTGCGTATCGATAAAAGCACAAGCCAAGCAGTGCATACGGTGATTCGTGGTCAATGCACGGATAATAAGTTTCATCTAGTCGGCACTTTAAATGAAGCAGAAACTCAATCTGCTTTTAGCGAGATGGGGGTTCCCTCGTTAGGAAAATTAGTATTGGGTATAGGTTTTAGCGCTAAAGTTCGTTTGGCTTATTATATCGAGCCTGCAAGCGGTGAGCGGATCTGGGTGGCGGTGAAAAAAATAGATGATATTGATGTTGCACAAGCAGAAATTGCGCAACATCAACGGGTACAGCAAGCATTGACTGGGAATGCTTACGTGGTGGAATTGATTGATCATGCGATCACGCTAGGAAAAAACGGAGAATCTAAAGCGTATTTGTTTATGCAATGGATGAATCCTGGTGCACAAGTGATGAAGAAAGGAGGTCATGGTGATTTAGATGGTTTGATGAATCATGCGGATTTTTTCCATTTTTTTACTGACAGTCATTCACCAGTGGATGCGATAAAAAAAATAGCTTGGCATAGTGTGTCGGCGGTGAATGGGTTTCATCAAGTAGGTTTAGTCCATCGAGATATAAAGCCAGAAAATGTGTATTGTGATCGATTAGGCAATGTTAAATTGGGTGACTACGCCAGTGTTGGTTGCACTGGGGATTCTGCTTTTACCACAAAGGGTTGGACGCCAATGTATGTGCCTCATGATATTCTGCTGGAACTTGGTGATCAATCAGTCGATGAGGTTACATTAAATTGGTCTGCTCAAGATGCCGATCGTTTTGCTTTGGGGTGTACGTTATTGGAATTGCGCAATTATCTTTTGCAGGGTAATGAGAAAATCTTGCAAGTGGATATTCCAAAAGAACCCAGTGTCGCTATAAAAATTAAACCAGTCACTCGGAAAGGGAATGCGTTTGACTGTTGGGTAGGTTCTAGTATCGATCCGAAAGTTATTCCCGGTGAAACTTTAGATCAAGTCATTGCTCTGTTAATGTATAACAAGCCCGGTGGTCGGACTTTAGCTGAAATATTACAATGCCCTTATTTTAACAGTTGCCAGCCAGCCCCTTATCAAACAGCGCCTATTTCCGGAAGTCAGGCAGAAGGCATTGCGGATTATCCTCAAGGTATTGTGGATCATCTTCAAGGAAATATTTCAGATGATAGCTGTTCGATCATGTGATGTAGCGATTAAGGTGAATACATGCTATTTAAAATCGTGATGTTTTTATTGTTTGGTCTCATTATTTGGAATTTAGCCCAAGGCATGCGCTATTTAGTCACGGATCAAGGTCGTACTAAACGGACTGTGCGATCACTGACTTGGCGCGTCGCTTTATCTGGATTGTTAGTGATTTTTTTGGTGGTGGGTGCCCTGCGTGGTTGGATTAAACCGCATACCTTGCAGGGACATGCATCGCAACAAAATAGCCCGCGTATCTAAAGTGTCGACATCTGCGCCATCTGTTTTTGTTTTGTAGGCGCTATTTTTTTAAAAGTAAATCACTATTCATCAGCAATCCATTTGTTGTAGACTGCCGGCGCTTTTGCGTCCGGCCATCTAGGATGTATTCATTTTTGCATAATGATCTGGTCGAGTTGTCAGGTTTTAATTTTCATGGATGAAATACATTTATTTTTTTTCCGTGAGGATTTTATGTCAGTTAAGCCGCCTATTTCGCCATCTCGTTATTCCAATCATAGTGACGTTTCTGATCTAGAAAATGGTGGGCTGTTAAAAACTTTATCTCCACTTAGGTCGTTTGGCCTCAGCCCATTACGCATGAGTAATGCAGACAATACACCGCCACGAATGGGAAAAAGCGGCGGATTCAGAAAACTGAATGAGCCTTGTTTGTTGCCACCCAGTTTAGAACAGCTGGCTCTGCCCGAGATAACACCTCCTGCTCGCCGACCTCCTTTGCGGTTACCCTTCAACCAAACCTTACAAACTCGGCCTCAGCCACCCAGGATTGCTAGTCAATTAACTTTATTAGATTCTATTGGACTGGATGATTCTATTGGCTTAACCGAAGCCTATGAAGCCTTAGGCTTACAAAAGCCTGAGCGGTCAGAAACCTCATCTCCCGTTCAGCCGCAATCAAGGCCTATTTCTGGTGAGTTCAATTTTGAGGATTTATTCAATAGAGAAGAAGATGACGAAGGGCAATTGCCACCAGGGTTGGAATCTCGTGATCTCGCATGGTTAGATGATTCCATTGGAATACCCGCTGAGGAAGTCTATGCCGCACCCAATACCTCTACGCAATCTTGCTTAGAGGTAGAAGTAAGTGCGATGAGTCGTGTGTCTGGTTCTTCTCTTGAATTGTCTGCCACCGTACCAGCAACCACGCCAAAGGATATTTTTAGACCACGCTTAAGTTCAACGGCAAGTCAGATCAGTGATATTTCTATTTTATCTGGTTCATCAACATCCAGTGAATCTAGCCAGCGCAGTACAGCTTCTCAACGGGAAGTGCGGTTAGCTAAATTAAAGGCACATGAAGAAAAGGGTGGCTTAGTCACGCGTTTGGATGGTCCATCTGACGATCTGTCTTCAACGCGATTGGTTTCCACAGCATCGACTGTGAGCACCAAAAAGTCAGTGACGATTCGAGTGGATGATGATATTCAGGCATCTGCTGCCCCAGCTCCAGTAAGCACTTCGGCAAAGCAAGAAGCGCAAGTGAAAGTAGTGCCAGAGAAAAAATCTTTGTTTACTCGCTTTAAATCTTGGGTGAGTAATGTATTAGGCATAAAACAAAAAACACCGATTGTGGTAGCGGCTCCCATCGTTTCAGTGAAAAGAAAAACAGCAGTGGATCGAGCGTTAGAGCGACAACAACGTCTTGCACATATTGAAACCCTGCCAAAAGTTAAACAAAGTTTGGCTGAGGCGGCTGTTATTACTGAACAAACGCAAAGAATATCTGCGCAACTCAAAGCAGAAGCACCTGAGCTGTTTGGCATGATTGGCACTTTTTCTACCAATAAATGGACGCCGTTAGGTCAAGAGCAAGATCAACTCACGATTCAACAACGCTTTAGATTATCTGATTTATTGCATCACTACAGAACCCATTATGCGTTAAATTTTTCTGATTTTAGTGTGACCCACTATATGGGTTGGGTGGATGCAGGTGATGTGAGTGGTCGAACAGCAGCAGCGGCAACCTCTGGATTGTTATATGTATTCACTCAACCGGTAAGCGATGATCAGGGTAATGCATTGACGTCTAAGGGCTCTAAATTTTTAGCATTGGATCCCCTTGAGCATCCACGGGTTTTATCCGAAAGCGGTGTTGTTCAGCAATATTTAGAGGAAGGCTATAACGTTGCCTTTGTTCAATGGCAGACAAAGCCTTTATCCGATGCTGTGGTAGCTGACGTGATGGATAAAAGTATCAAAGCCGTGATTGAATTGTCTCGTGGTAAACCAGTGGATATAGATCCAGGTCTGAGTCAAGGGAAGCTCTCTACTTGGGTGTAAACTGCCTCCTTTGTTAAAGAAAGGGTCGGGGGGTGCCTCGAAGAGGCGGGGTGGTTTTTATAAAGGATGGAGTAGTGTTGTTATGAGTTGGAGTAGAAAACAATTTTTTAATGGTAGTTATATACCACCGATTACCCCTCAATATTTCCCCCAAGGAAATTTTTATCCAACAGCAACACAGCAAGGTTATGATCCGCGAATTGCTGCAGGATCTGCGCATTACGAAATGCACATGCCCTATTCTCATTCCTCTGCTATTGCACAGGTACGGCCTCAGGTTGTAGCGCCCACTTCTTTTTTTGAAAAAGAATTAAATTTAGAGCTGCGAGTTATTATGTTGCAGGCGCACAATATGCAGCCAATCAGTCGACAACAAATTGATGGAGTGGCTCATATTAGTTTTGTCCAAACATCGACTAAAATGCTGCTATGCGAATTTCAAGGGCCAGTGAGTCAAGGTCAGCCAGTACCAATGCAAGGCATGTGGACCAGAGGCAGTAGTCAATTCATCAATGCAGTGAATAGTTCCGATCCTTATGCTGTCATTCGATTATTTGATTCGTTAGCGCAACCGCAACCGCAACCGCAACCGCAACCGCAACCAATAAATATTGCGCCGGTTGTGACCATCGAAGAACAAACTAACGACTCCGTGACGTCGACGCAAATAACGGATTCTGAACGAGCAGACGCAACTGTTTTATCTGAACCACTCGTTGTGGTGGCTGGTGATGAAGAAACTAACGAAACTCATGAGCAGGCGCAAAAAACAGCTATTGAGGCAGTGCCAGTTTTACCCGTCAATATCCCATCGAGCAATCTTTCAGCGGTGATACATCCGGTAGAGACTGCTTCTACTGCTTCATCTGTTGTGAAGCCAGAAGTTCACCAGCAACCTCAGAAGCCCACGAAAGAATATTTACTCAATAAACAAAATAAAGGCACTTATACGGGTGATTTAAATAAACATATCTTTCCTGAAGGCGATGGATCGTGGCAAAAATATAATCCTCGCCAAGGGGGTATTGGTATTTGTAGCTATGATGGGCAATGGTTAAGAGGAAAGCCTCAGGGTCAAGGGATCATGATCTATGAAAGCGGTTATAAGCTTGTGGGTCACTTTGATCAAGGTGTGCCGACCCATGCAGAATCACTCACACCACCCAGTGGTAATTATAATTATTGCGGCCCTGTGAGTTCGGATGGCAAAGAACATGGAGTAGGGCGATGGACTGCCCGTGGTGATCAGCAAGTGTTAATCGCTGTGTCTGACCATGGCAATATTAAACAGGCAGATTTTTTATTTGATTTAACGGCAAAAACTGTTTATCGCGGTGAAATTTCAGTTGCCTATCAACCCCTGTTTCGTTGTCTTCCTCAGGGGCAAGGTGAGTTGCGTATATGTGCTGATGCTGCCATACCTCAACAGCCGAATTGGCAAAATTATTCTGTCAGTCAAATAGGACAATTTAATCGAGGCGTTTTGGTACCGGAAAAAGTGAGTGCAAAAAAAGAAGAGGATAAGAAAAAATCCTATCCCGTTGCACCGACTGAAGCATCCTCTTTTTCTGCTTCAGCAATGAGCGTTACGTGTGAGTTAGCTACCAGTCAGCCAAGTAAAAAAAGTAAAAAACCAGTGGTATCAGCAGCAGCTGAACCATTGGATCCTCGGAAATCAGATGCAACGGCGCAAACCACCCTTGCTCGATCTATGTCTAATGGGGAGCTAGTCGATCAACTGCAAATATCTTTTAGATTATCGATGCAGACAAAATCTGCGGTTGAGCAATTTCGTCAACGTTTATTGACCTATGCAGAAGCCAATAGAAAACAAAAAAAATCAACTTTTAATGCGCCGGGGTTATTAAAAGTTGGAGAAGAAAAAAATTGCGCAGTGCAAGAATTTATTTCCATCAGCTCAAAAAAAGGGCGTCAGGTGATTGTTTCAGGTTGGGGAGAATCGAGACATCTCATAATCAATTGCTATGGTGGCAAGACTCATGAATTTTATCGTATCGGTCAATTAAGTAATCAATATATACCCCTAGAACATCGTCAAAATTTAAGTATTCCCTTTGCGCCAAGTGGTCATGGATTCATGGTGGATTTGCATGGTCAGTGTTATTTAGGCGCATCAGCAACCACTGTTTTGGCGAACTTTGGTGGCAAACGCAATACCTTTGGTACTGTGCCCATGTTAGGTGCAGATCAATATGTATTGAGCGCTGACGGTAATTATTTGATAGTCCCTACGCAGGATATTCGTTGTGATAATTGGCAGACCATCAACCCTGTTCATGGTCTGCCAGATTTTAGTCCACGTATGACGATTTATTGTAAGCGTGATCCAAATAGTTTAGCGGCAGAAGAATTTATAAAAGCTTATTGTCTCAGCATTAATTTAGAGACAGGTGAAGTAGCTGAGCCAGATGTTATTCCCAGTTTGCTTACAAAAGATTGGTTAGATGGTTATAGTGGTGAAATTAACGTAGAAAATTCATCAGAATTTATTCGAATCTTTGCTCAAGGTCAGGGAATACTGCGATTGGATGATAATCGCTATCGATATGAAGGCGCATTCAATCAAGGCATCGCAACGCATGGAAAAATTATAGCATGGCGGCTGAATCCCCAATCAACACAATATCAATCACGAGAAGTCTATCAGGGTACGTTTGATGGATTTGGACGCTTACAGAAAGGCGTTTTGTATTCTCTCATGAGTATGGATGAAAAATCGGTAGAAACACGAACTGGTGCGTTTAGTTATCGAGATGATGGACAATTGATATTTACGGGTAACTATTCTGTACCTCAAGAGTCAGGTCAACCGCTAGAAGTTGAGCACATCAGTGTGCCGGTAGACAATATTAAAATAGCGCCAATTAAGATGATTTTATTAAATTCAAGAGCGTCTTGATCATTGAGTTGTTAGTTTTTTAAGAGGGAAGTCCATGAGTCATAATGCAGCGGTAAACAGTTATGTGCGAGGTGGTATTACCTATTTTCTTCAGCCAGGTCAACAAGTGCCTCCGGTAGCACAGCATTATTTTCCTCAGATTCAGCCCGTACCGTATCACGCTTTTCATCCAGCAATGACGCCGTGGGGCCAGCCTATGTATTGGCCGCCGATGCATCCACAAACTTATTTACCTCACATCACCGGAGAACCTGTTTTAGCTGCAACGGCACAACAACCACTTCACGCTGAATATTGGGATGAACAAAGCGGTTATTATTGTCGCTTTAATGGTTTAGCTCAATCAGTTGATTTAGCCAAACCCGATGCAATCAATGGCCGTGGGCGTATCGATTATTTTCAGTATCCACAGCAGCAAAAACCGGTATTTTCCTATGAAGGCCCAGTGGTGAATGGGCAGCCTGAGCAAGGTTCTTATCAGGTGGGTCATCATGTGATTCGCGGTGCTTATTATTCCGATGGTATCGGTGACATAGTTTGGCCATCTCAACCGCAGACGCAGGTTGCTGTGATTGCTTCTAATCCATTGCCAGAAACTTTGGTAGCTGAAATAGAAATAAAGGCGCCAGAGCAAGATCCAATGACAACTTCCGATGAGATTGCAACACCGCCACTGCGATCCTTAACCCCCATATCACCATCTTTGGTGATTCTGCCAGTAGTAGAAAATACAGATTTTGTGTTAGCACTGGAAACCAGTAGCCCCACTATTTTAGAGCCGCAAATCGTTGCTTGTTTAGAACCGCGAACCATTGCTTGGACTTGGAATAATATTCAAGGGACTTATACAGGCTTTTGCAATGAAGAGAGTCAACCTCAGGGTGAGGGTGTATGGAAACCAGTGGTGAGACAAAAGGGTTATAGAATTACTGAATTGACGGCGAATTGGCAACAAGGTGTTTTCAAAACAGCGATCCATTTACAGGATTCTCGTAGTTGTAACTTGTCTGGTGTTCAATTTAATAGTGCGGGTGAAATGATTTCCGTGCAATCCCGTATAGAGCCAGGCAATGATTATATTTATTCTGGTCCAGTCAATGCGCAAGGAAAACCAGATACTCAAAATGCTCAAATTTATGGAAAATTAACGTCTGATACTCGATGTTTAATCGGACGCTTTGCTAACGGAGAAATGACACAGGCGCATTATTTATTTGATCGAACTGCGCGGACTGTCTATCGTGGACCAATCAATGGGCAACAACAGCCTCATGGATCAGTGGGTACTTTATATCAATACAGTGGGCCATTTTGTGAAGAATTACCGTTAGATAATTTACCCAAAATCGTCAGTGGCACTTTTGAGCGAGGGGTTTGTACTCGCGGTGATCTTGATTTGACAAAACTAACAATAAATGGAGAGCAGGCGCAATTTAAGGGTAGATTAAAAAGAATTGATAGCAAATATTTACCGAATCCACAAAAAAATGAAGCAGTCGTATGGTCGAATGGGCGGCGTTTTGTTGGAGCTTGGAATGGGCAAGGTCAGCCGGTATCCGCGCAATCACTGACTTGGAATGACCATCACTATATCGGTGCTGTGAATATTCAAGCGCTACCCGAGGGTGAGGGCCAATGTGTTTATCCCGATGGTCGACGACTCAAAGGTACCTTTGAAAAAGGTATGCCGATACAAGCCACTGAGTTAGTTTTTGCTGATGGTTCCACTTATCAAGGGTCGGTCAATGCAGAAGGCCAACCCGAAGGGCAAGGTCAGTTAACCCGTCAGATTCAATGGGGTGGTGCCATTCAAACCTTAATTTATCAAGGTCATTTTTCTGCAGGTCAATATCAATTAGATAAAAGTAACGCCCAGCTTACGATCAAAGGGCTAGGTATTTTTACCGGTGTTGTTGAAGATGCGTCATTAATGCCTCTTCAAGGAACAATAAAATTTGAATCTGTGGAATTGAGTTCTGCTAACATTCAATTTGATCAAGACGCCATTCGAGTGACAGATTTAGTTATTAAAAGACCTGATTTTGAAATCCGTTATTCTGGTGTGATTGGCCGTGATGGTTATCCGCAAGCTGAATCGGGTAACATCCAAATTCATTGGGCGCAAAGCTCAGACAATCAGCCCAATGATTATACCCTTTCTGGTTTTTTATCGGGCGATGCTATTTTAGCGAAAAAACGTGATTATAATATTCTCTATGCCGATGGCAGCACCTACACTGGTAGTGTGCAACAATTTAGAGCCATTGCAAAACCTGTAACAGTAGCTGCACCAACTCAAGTGCCAATAAAAGCAAAAGATCGTGTTTCTACTAAGCCCTCCACTGCGTCCACTGAACCAGTTTTGTTAGCCAGTGCATCGACAACGGAAGCAACAGCTATTTCAGCGTCAAAACCCATGGAGGCAGAAATGCCATTGGGTCTTCATCGTTTAGCTCATGGAGTGATTTATCTGCGCTGGTTAACGGATGCACAAGCACAACAGCGTGCTAATGATCTTTATGTGCCTTTGATAACACGTTCTAGAGATATTGCTCATTCGATTAATCCTTCCGACTGTAATATTGCTGAGCTAAGTGCCCAAGCCCGAAGCGTTTTTGATGCTACCAAGCGTTTGATTTGCACCAGTATGACAATTAAACCAGCTGTGGAGGGTGATTCTCTGCAAGGTGAAGCCTATGTCCGTGGTTTTATGGGTGCATTAAGCGGTAATACGCCGGTACATTTGTTAGGTCAATTACACAAAAAGGGAGAGAATTATATTTTTGATCCTTGCCCTGCAAGACTGCCAGAGTGTGTAATGCAATTGCGTCAGAAAATGTCGCCTGACCGCGCCAATATTCCTCTATTACCCATACCCGATACTGCAGGTTATAGTGAACAACGACTCTCAAGCATTAGGATTAAATTAGGGGCTAAGAAAGGCCAGACCTCAGTAAATGTTTGCCATGCTGAAATTTGTTATCGAGAGAGGGATGAAAAAGAATCCAGTTATGATTTTCGATATATCGGTGATGCGAGTAGCTTAAATAAGAGGTGGGTACCCGATGGCTCGGGTATTTTAATCACGCATGCTGGACATTATTTTATAGGTGAGTTTAACGTTGCTTTGATCCATGATGGGAAATTAAAGCCAGTACTTCAGAAAGGCTATATTGTATGGAATGGCGGTGCTTTGATTAAGGTCGATACGCCTATCTATTATCACAGCCTAAAAGAGCCCAATATTTTAGGTATGAATATTTATCCACGATTGACGATTTCTCGTCCTAAGCATGATTTTCAACAAGCCAGTGAAAGATTTTTATCCGTTTGGTGTCAAACAAAAATACGCGCCGCAGAACATCATAAAGGGATTGCAAAGGCGACCTATAATGAAGCAACAGATTGGATTGAATGCTTTGAGGGTAATGTTGAATTAAATGATTGGTGGTTTAAAACAGAAGTCAATGAGTCTAGTAATACAGCCTTGTTAGCTGAGTTAGCACAGCAGCAAATCACTGATTTAGTATTTTCAGAGCCACTTGTAAATGATTTCTCATCAGTCATTCCACAACCTTCAGATGTAGCGGTAAAGGATTTGTTAGATCATGGTTTTCAACTCTCTTCGGATGCGCAAATAAATATTTTGAAAGCGGATGGCCCAGATCCAAAAACACGAACGATCAGCATATTAAATATGCCTGGCTATATTCAGTATGAAGGTTGTTTTTTCCATGGTGTGGGCATGGGCCAAGCAGGTAGAATGACGGATGTTGGTGAAAATGGTTTTGGTAGTAAAAAAATCTATCAGGGTGATGTGAATTGGGTCACGGGTAAAGTGGATAGTCGGCCAGAGTTACCGCCGGTCATGTTTTTTGTTGCTTAAAAAATTTTGCTCAACGCTGAATGGAATGATCCATAGGCCTCTTGTATTTCTTTCTGAAATCCCCCACATGGTGTAGGTCTTAAGGCGGCTCTCCTTTCCTTTTGCTTTTTGAGTTGCCTCAATCTTCAGACTCAAGGCGGTTACACCATGCGATTTGATAAGCTCACCAATAAATTACAGTCGGCATTTTCTGATGCACAATCTTTAGCTATTGGAAAAGATCACACCCAGATTGAACCAACCCATCTATTGTTAGCATTACTGGATCAGCCTGAGTCCAGCATAACGGCGTTGTTAGCTCAAGTTGGCGCAGACAATAAAAATTTGCGTCAAGGTTTACAAAAACAGCTCGACAGTTTCGCGCAAATTAAAAATCCAGCAGGTGAGGTCAGTCTCTCGCCTGCTTTAAATCGTATTTTAAATATGGCAGATAAATATGCCCAGCAAAAAGGCGATGAATTTATTGCCTCAGAATGGGTGGTATTGGCTATGGCGGAAGATAAATCTTTCGGTTTGGTCTTAGGCCAATACGGTATTAAATCACAAACTTTAAAACAAGCCATTGAGCACTTAAGGGCAGGACAAAAGGTGAATAATCCCAACGTAGAACAAAACCGTCAGGCATTAGATAAATATACGGTTGATTTGACGCAAAAAGCACGAGAAGGAAAATTAGATCCAGTGATTGGTCGTGACGATGAAATTCGTCGCACCATTCAAGTGTTGCAACGCCGCACTAAAAATAATCCAGTACTCATTGGCGAACCAGGTGTGGGTAAAACAGCGATCGTTGAAGGTTTGGCGCAGCGTATTATTAATGGAGAAGTGCCGGAAGGTTTAAAAAATAGCAGTGTATTAGCTTTGGATATGGCCGCTTTAATTGCGGGTGCAAAATTTCGCGGTGAATTTGAAGAGCGATTAAAAGCGGTGCTCAATGAATTATCGAAACAAGATGGGCATGTGATTTTATTTATTGATGAATTACATACCATGGTGGGTGCTGGTAAAGCAGAGGGCGCTATGGATGCTGGAAATATGTTGAAGCCAGCACTGGCGCGAGGTGAATTGCGTTGTGTGGGTGCAACCACTTTAGATGAATATCGACAAACTATTGAAAAAGATGCAGCGCTTGAGCGTCGATTTCAGAAAGTGTTAGTGGATCAACCCTCAGTGGAAGATACCATTGCAATTTTGCGTGGCTTAAAAGAAAAATATGAACTACATCATGGGGTGGATATTACCGATGGCGCTATTGTAGAAGCCGCCAAATTATCTCATCGATATATTACCGATCGTCAACTGCCCGATAAAGCCATTGACTTAATTGATGAAGCAGCATCGCGTATTCGTATGGAAATGGATTCCAAGCCAGAAGCTATGGATAAATTAGAACGCCGCTTGATTCAATTAAAAATAGAACGAGAAAGCTTAAAAAAAGAAGAAGACGAAGCTTCAAAAAAACGTTTGGCAAAATTAAATCAAGACATCACGGAATTAACCCAAGAATTTCAAGAATTAGAAAAGATTTGGAATTCAGAAAAAGCTTTATTACATGGTGCGCAAAAAATTAAGGAAAAATTGGAACAGGCACGCATCGATTTTGAAGCGGCTCGACGAAAAAGTGATTTGGCGCGGATGTCAGAATTGCAATACGGCACAATTCCAGAATTAGAAAAACAATTAGCGCAAGCGGCACAGCAAGAAGAAGGCACACTGCATATGCAATTGTTGCGTAATAAGGTGACCTCCGAGGAAATTGCCGAAGTGGTGTCTAAATGGACCGGTATTCCTGTTTCGAAAATGTTAGAAGGCGAAAAAGAGAAATTATTGAATATGGAGTCGGCATTGCACGCACGTGTGGTAGGGCAAGAGGAAGCCATTGCAGCAGTGTCCAATGCCGTGCGGCGCTCCCGCGCTGGATTGTCTGATCCCAATCGTCCTAGCGGTTCATTTTTATTTTTAGGTCCTACCGGTGTGGGTAAGACTGAATTGTGTAAAGCGTTGGCCGCATTTTTATTTGATACGGAAGAAGCTTTGATTCGCATTGATATGTCGGAATTTATGGAGCGTCACTCTGTTTCGCGTTTGGTGGGCGCACCTCCGGGTTATGTCGGTTATGAAGAAGGTGGTTATCTAACAGAAGCTGTGCGTCGACGCCCTTACTCAGTTATTTTGTTGGATGAAGTAGAAAAGGCACATCCGGATGTCTTTAATATTTTATTGCAGGTTTTGGATGATGGTCGATTAACCGATGGTCAAGGGCGTACAGTGAATTTTAAAAATACCGTCATTGTCATGACTTCTAATTTAGGCTCGGATATTATTCAAAATATGCCGGTGGATAAACCTTATGCAGCGATGAAAGCTGCGGTGATGGAAGTGGTATCACAACATTTTCGTCCGGAATTTATCAATCGAGTGGATGATATGGTGGTGTTCCATGCTTTAATGGGCGATCAAATTCGTGGCATTGCTCGTTTGCAATTAAACTTATTAACACAGCGTTTGCAGCAGCAAGATATTGAATTCGTGATTGAAGACAGTGTGCTGGATTTTCTGGTGGAGGTGGGTTACGACCCAGTGTATGGCGCACGACCTCTGAAGCGCACGGTGCAGCGTTGTATTGAAAATCCTTTAGCAGAAGCTTTATTAAAAGGTGCTTACGGTCCGGGCAGTAAAATGATTGCGTACACTGACAACAACGAAGTGAAATTTAAAGCGGCGTGAAATTTTTATTTGTGGGGTGAAGCTCATCAAACTCCCCCTGCCCCCTCTTCATCTGAAGAGGGGGTAAATAAAATGAATTCCCCCTCTTTTTTAAAGAGGGGGGGCAGGGGGAGTTAAATTAGTAAGGCGAGTTAAATCCATTATCAACAACTAACAATTTTCCTGTAGAAACTGTTCTGCTTGTTTTGTTCGATCTTTAATTTCTGGCTCAGTGAGATAATGGCGTTCTTCTTTGTCCGTTTTTTCATAAAGTCGTGGTTTAGTTTTTAATGTGTCTAATGTTTGTTTAGTTTTCTCGCACGCAGTATCTCGTTCAGCGTTTAAATCAGGTCGTTTGTTGCTGTCTAGGGGGGCAAATGGTGGTGCTGTTGGTTGGGCCGATGGTGTAGTTGGTTTGAGAGGTGACTTGATCAGGTCGGGCGAATCGTGAATAGGAATATTGGTTTTTACTTTTTTTACGATACCTTTTGGATTTTTGGTCGGTGGTGTTGCAGAATAATGGGTAACACCTTTTTCATCTTTCCATTTATAAAAACTTTGTTTGTTATTTTGTTGGTTAAAATAATCCTCTGCATGTATGGCTGGAGCAAGTAAATAAAAGCCGCTCAGAATGAATAGTAATTTTGTTCGGTGTAATTTTCTTAGCATGTTTTTTCCTTTGATTGAATTTGTCTGTAAAATTTCCATGATTATTCTGCTATGTCTTCATCTTCATCATCGCTGCCAACGTTCATTTGCAATTCTTTAATTTTTCGCGTTAAGGTATTGCGGCCCCAACCTAATAAATGCGCAGCATCTCGACGTCGGCCTTGGGTTTGTTTGAGTGCTGCTTGGATCATGATACGTTCAAAATTTGGAATGGCCGTATTTAATAGCGCAGTACTGCCTTTACATAATTCTTGTTCGGCCCAAATTTGTAATGCTTGTTGCCAATGTGGGGTGACGGTTAATGGTATTTTAGAGGGTAATTTAAATTCTTCTGGTAAATCATCAATGACAATTTCTCGTCCGCTCGCCATTACAGTTAACCACCGACAAGTATTTTCTAATTGACGTACATTGCCTTTCCAGTCGATATATTTTAGATATTCAGCGGTTTCAGGTAATAAAATTTTAGGTTCTGCTGCCAGTTCTTGCGCTGCTTTTGCTAAAAAATAATAAGCGAGTTTAGGGATGTCTTCTCGGCGATCATTGAGTTTTGGAATATGAATGCGGATGACGTTAAGGCGATGAAATAAATCTTCGCGAAATTTTCCTTGTTGCACTAAGCGCTCTAAATTTTGGTGAGTTGCAGTAATAATTCTAACATTGACATGAACAGGGGTTTGTCCACCCACGCGATAAAATTGTGAGTCGGATAACACTCGCAGTAAACGAGTTTGTGAATCCAATGGCATGTCACCAATTTCGTCTAAAAATAAAGTGCCGCCGTTGGCTTGTTCAAAACGACCATGACGTTGCTGAGCTGCGCCGGTAAAGGCGCCTTTTTCATGGCCGAATAATTCAGATTCGACGAGTTCTTTGGGAATCGCTGCCAT
>JAHFSE010000020.1 GCA_023265895.1 Gammaproteobacteria bacterium | reverse complement strand
ACGCAAAACAGAATTAGGTTGGGGGAGCAGACACAAACTTTTGACCCTACACTTGTTCAGCGGAAAGACGATGATATTTACGTCGCCAGTCAGTTGCTTGCACGTTGGTTGCCCGTAGACCTTGAGGTAAATCTGTCTAGTTTAACGCTACAAGTAAAACCTAGAGAGCGCTTACCTTTGCAGGAACGTTTCGAGCGCGAGCGTCGCGGCAAAAAATTGGGAGAGCGACTGAACGACGACAACCTTGATCCTGGCTATCCACATACCCGCATACCTTATCGATTATTGGGTTTTCCTACGATTAATCAAACTCTGGGGTTTGGATTGAATAGCGCTACCGGTCGTACGCAGACCAGCTCTAATTACACCACTTATCTTGCTGGCGATCTGCTCGGCATGGAGTCGACACTATTTCTCAGTGGTAATCTAAAAAACCAAGCGCCACATATCAATTTTACTTTGGGGCGTTACGATCCCGATGGGAATTTATTGGGGCCTTTGCATGCGAATTCCGTGATGTTAGGTAGCTCAGTCTCAGTGCCTAGCATACCCAATGTCGGCACTCTAGCTAATCGAGGGAAAGGTGCATATGGGCTAACGGTAAGCAATCGTCCGGTTACACTGCCTACCCATTTTGACCGCCATACGTTACAGGGAGATTTACCACCAGGATGGGATGTCGAGCTTTATTTTAACGGTGCGTTAGTTGGTTTTCAGGCAGCTGGAGAAAGTGGTCGCTATCATTTTGATGATCAACCCCTGTCTTATAATCTAAATGAATTTCGCTTGGTTTTTCATGGTCCGTTAGGTCAACAGCGCGTGGAAAAACAGAGCTTTTTCCTCGATCAATCCAGCACAGTACCCGGCACCTTTTATTATCAGTTGGGCCAAAATTGGGATAACAAAGGACAAGTGCGTTCGACTGCCCAATTTGAATGGGGATTAAACAAGTATCTAGCCAGCACAGGTGGTTTGGTATATTTGCCCACTTCATTAACAGATTCTGGTGAAAACACCGACCCACAGCTTTATCTGAGCGCAGGCCTCCGCGCTTCTTGGCACTCAGTTATTATGAATAGCGATTTATTTCAATCACCGAATGGTGGCTTGTTGAGTGAATCCGGATTCAAAACTCGATTTAGCGGTATTGCGCTCAATTATAATCATACCCAACCCCGCAATTTTAACAGCCCACTGTTTCCCGTGAATGCAGATTCGTTGCGCATCCGAGATAAACTACGCTTGGAAGGTACGATTACAACGGGTGTCTTGCCACGCTTACCGGCCAGTGTAGAAATTCAACGTGAACAATTCGCTTTGGGTAGAACAAATTTGGCTGCGATAACACGCGTGAGCGCTTATGTGGATCAAACGTCGATATCTAATCAATTAAGCTGGAATCAGACAGGCGATAGAGCATCAAGTAGTGGAGATCTACAACTGAGTCGTCGATTTGGCGTTATCGGCATAAACGGAGATTTAAGTTATCAATTGAAGCCAGAAGCAGAGCTGAGCGCCATTACACTGTCTGGCAATAAGCGCTTCAATGAAGGCCTACAGCTTGATTTAGGTTTGGGTTATTCAATTCAGCAACCACAAAGCATACAGATCACCGCAAATCTCAACAAAAGCTTAGGAAACTACGGCTTTCGTTTAAGCAGCAGTTATGCCGATAGCGGCGCTTTTTCTTTAGGTTTACAGCTATTCAGTGCGCTTAGCAAAGAACCAAGACAAGCGAAATGGCATTTTGATGCGCAATCCAAATCGGATACGGGCGAAGCATCGGCACAAGTTTTCTTAGATAAAAATAATAATGGAGTGATGGACGCAGACGATGAACCCATTCAGAAAGTAGGCATTACAGCTGGTGGAGGTCAAACTGTGCTAACGGATAGCAAAGGTATTGCCTGGCTAGATCATCTCCCTATTAAGCAATATGTGGATATTTCGATTCAACCACAAACGCTGGAAGATTCTAGTTGGACACCTCAGCACAAGGGCTTACGATTGGTTCCCCGTCCAGGTCGCGTTGCCAAACTGGATTTTCCTATTCTTTTAACGGGTGAAATTGACGGTACCGTATATTTAGCAAATAACGATTCCAAGCGCGGCGTAGGAAATGTAGTGATCGAATTGTTGGATATGGAGCGAAAGATAGTTTCTAGCATCACCAATGATTCAGACGGCTTTTATATTATTCCAGCGGTCGTGCAGGGTCACTACTTTGTTCGTGTATCACCAAAGCAACTGAAACAACTCAATTTGGCGGATCCTGGTGTACATGAAATCACTATTTTACCAGACGGAACCGGTGTTAGCGGCATAGATTTTATTCTTAAAAAAAGGAAGGGGCTGAGCGTACTAGATTAACCTGAACTCAAATGCAGTACGTGCAAATCGCGTCGCGTGTTTGTCTTAGAGCCTGGCTGTATACACTCATTTCTCTGGCTTAGAGATAGTTTTTGCAATCTGCGACACTGCGCAGTAGAATGGCCGCCTTTTTAGCCGTCGCTTCAAAACAGCCTATTGCTAAAATTCGACTATAGTGTTGATGGTCTTTGTTTAACCCTTTTATTAAAGTAGGTCGATTTTCATGCCTCAAGTTCGAGTTAAAGATAACGAACCTTTTGACGTTGCATTGCGACGTTTCAAACGCTCTTGCGAAAAAGCAGGCGTCTTAGCAGAAGTCCGTCGTCGTGAGTTTTACGAAAAACCCACGCAAGTCAGAAAACGGAAAGCTGCTGCTGCGGTCAAACGTCACGCTAAAAAAGTGTCACGAGATAACGTCCGTAGAAAACGCTTGTATTGATCGCTCGCTGAAAAAAATCCCAGCTAAATTCAAGGTGACAGAGTGCTATGAGCAGCTTAAAAGAACGCCTAACGAATGCAGTGAAGGACGCCATGCGCGCCAGAGATCAGTTTACTCTGACGACCTTGCGCATGGCACAAGCAGCCATCAAGCAAATCGAAGTGGACGAACGGATCGTCGTTGACGATACACGCGTATTGGCCATACTCGATAAACTCATCAAGCAAAGACGGGAAGCCTCGGTTCAATTTCAACAAGCAGGCCGCACCGATTTGTTCGAAAAAGAAGAAGCTGAAATCAAACTGCTCCAGGTTTTTATGCCACAGGCTTTATCAACGGAAGAAATTCATCAGTTGATTGATGCAGCGATTCAATCCTGCAACGCTCAAGGCATTAAGGATATGGGTAAAGTCATGACAGAGCTCAAACCTCAACTACAAGGTCGCGCCGATCTCGGCCAAGTAAGCCAACAAATCAAGCAAAGATTGTCGTAGATTTTTAATCACTGAAAAAACCTATGGCTTCACTCATTCCTAAAGAGTTCATCGATGACTTGCTGGCACGCAGCAGCATCGAACAAATCATCGACTCGGCCATTCATTTAAAACGTAGCGGGAAAAATCTCACCGCCTGCTGCCCCTTTCATGATGAAAAAACACCCTCCTTCACCGTTAGCGCTGAAAAACAATTTTATTATTGCTTTGGCTGTGGCGCTCACGGTAATGTCATCAGCTTTTTAGTCAATTTCTACAAAATTAGTTTTGTCGACGCGGTACAACGCTTAGCCAGTACCCTTGGCCTCACGGTACCCCAAGAAAACCAACAAGACAGCGCTCAACGCCAACAATCGGCGCCACTGTACGGCGTTATGGAACAAGCACAAGCTTTCTTTCACACTCAACTTAGCCATCCAACAACCAACAGCGCTGCGCTGAATTACCTGGTAAAACGCGGTCTCACCGCGGATATCATTCGCCAATTTGGTGTCGGCTATGCACCACCAGGTTGGAATAATTTAGTTGATCATTTTCAATCAACTCACGTACCCGCCAAACTTGCAGAACAAGCCGGATTAATCACACACAAAGACGATCAACATCACTATGATCGCTTTCGTGATCGGATTATGTTTCCCATTCGTGATCAGCGAGGTCGCGTGATCGCCTTCGGTGGCCGGGTTGTACAGCCGGATGCTAAACCTAAATATCTCAATTCTCCTGAAACCCCTATCTTCAAAAAAAACCAAACCTTATACGGATTATTTGAGGCACAACAAAATACGTCTTCATTACAGCGCCTGTTAATTGTTGAAGGTTATTTAGATGTAATCGCACTCACTCAAGCTGGTATTCCCTATTCCGTTGCTACACTGGGCACCAGCATTAGTCACACCCATGTGGAATTATTATTTCGTCACGTCAATCAGATTATTTTTTGTTTTGATGGTGATGAAGCGGGTAGTAAAGCAGCTTTTCGTGCGCTAGAAGCCAGTTTGCCCATCATGCAAGACGGCCGACAAGTACAATTTCTTTGGTTACCCGAAGGAGAAGATCCCGATTCTTTAGTGCGCAAAGAAGGCACTGCTGCCTTTCAACAGCGCATCGAGCGCGCCGCTAATATGGCCGATTATTTATTTGAGCATTTATGTGAATCCATTCCACTGAATACCCTTGAAGGCAAAGCAAAACTGGCGCAACGAGCAAAACCATTGATCGCACAAATACCCAAAGGGGTTTTTCAGCAATTAATTTGGCAACAACTCGCCAACATCACACAATTAGATATTGCCCAATTGCAAAATGCGATGACAAACATTTCGCACAACAGCAATACCTCAACAGAATCCTACCCACGCACATCACAACAACCAACAAAAAAACACAGCTTCCGTTCACCGCTATTATCAAGTCACAAAACCACGCTGAATTTAGTGGATTCAATGATTCGCATGCTGTTGCAAGAACCTAAACTTGCACATCAAGTCACACATGTGACAGAGCTGCACGCAATTCAGTTGCCGAATATCTCATTGCTTCTAGAATTAATTGAGCTAATTCATCAGAACCCCGAGCTTTCTACCGCTTATTTACTCGGCCATTGGCATAATACACAGCAAGGCGAACAAATCGCGCGATTGGCCGCACAAGAATTCATCTTGCAAGGCACAGATCAAACCATTGCTTTCGGCGACGCATTACATCGACTCAAGGAAATTCAAGTGCAGCAACAACTCGAAGCAGAGCTACAGTCCACGCAACCAGACCCTATCAAAGTAAAACAACTGCTCACGCAGCAGATTTCCATGCAAACACAAACCTAGAAAAACCGTTATTCAGCGATTGGGCTAGAAAGCAAACCAATCGCTCCCTATAATGTGCGGCTTTCACCGATCCTTCTCACCAAATTAGGCCTTCCATGAGCAATACCGAAAACCAAAAATCGCAATTGAAATCACTGATTAGCCGGGGGAAAGAGCAAGGATACCTAACCTATGCCGAGGTGAACGATCACTTACCGGAAGATATTACCGATCCTGATCAAATCGAAGACATTATTGGCATGATCAACGACATGGGTATTCCCGTGTTTGAAACGCCGCCGGCTGAATCGATTTTATTGGTGGACAACGCACCCGAAATGGATGAAGACATCGCTGAAGAAGCTTCTGCTGCGTTAGCTTCGGTGGAATCTGAACCAGGTCGCACAACTGACCCAGTACGCATGTATATGCGAGAAATGGGTTCTGTGGAACTCCTCACCCGCGAAGGCGAAATTGTCATTGCTAAGCGTATCGAAGAAGGCACTCGCCAAGTCATGGCAGCACTGGCTTATTGGCCAGGCTCTTTAGAACATGTATTGAATGAATATCAAAGAACAGTCACCGAAGAACGTCGACTCAACGATGTCATCAGCGGCTACTTAGATCCAGTGCCAGATGACGTGATATTGGCAGAAACCATTCCTGATCTTCCAGAAGAAAGTGTACTCGCAGTGAAAGAGTCAGAAGTGGAAGATGAGGAAGGCGGCGAAGCAGCAGGCGGAGACGCTACTGAGGAAGATGATATTGGCGGTATGCTCGACCCCGAGGAAGCCAAACGCCGCTTTACTGACTTAGAGCAAGCGCACACTAAAGCGCTGCGCGCATTTAAAAAATATGGTCGCACCCACAAACAAAGCAACAAATTAACTGAGCAAACTGCTGAGTTATTTATGAACCTTAAACTCACCGCTCGTGTTTTTGAATACTTGGTGACACAAGTGCGTACGGTATTAGATTTAATTCGCGAACAAGAACGCTTGATTTTGCGCGCTTGTATTCGTAACGCAAAAATGCCAAGAAAAGAATTTATCAAGCGCTTCCCTGGAAATGAAGTCAATCTTGATTGGGTCGATGAACAAATTAATTCAAAAGCTACTTGGGCAAGCAATCTAACATCGGTGAAAGATGAGATTTTAAAAGCACAAAGACGGTTTATTCAGCTTGAAGAACAACTCGAACTCACCGTTGCAGATATTAAAGAAATCAATCGCCGCATGTCTGTGGGCGAAGCCAAAGCTCGCCGCGCAAAAAAAGAAATGGTCGAAGCGAACCTACGATTAGTGATTTCAATTGCAAAAAAATATACCAACCGCGGCTTGCAATTTCTTGACCTCATTCAAGAAGGCAACATCGGCTTAATGAAAGCAGTGGACAAATTCGAATATCGTCGCGGCTATAAATTTTCCACTTACGCCACCTGGTGGATTCGCCAAGCCATTACCCGCTCCATTGCTGATCAAGCGCGCACCATTCGCATTCCCGTGCACATGATTGAGACCATCAATAAACTCAATCGCGTAT
This sequence comes from Gammaproteobacteria bacterium, assembly GCA_023265895.1. Taxonomy (GTDB): domain Bacteria; phylum Pseudomonadota; class Gammaproteobacteria; order Pseudomonadales; family JAHFSE01; genus JAHFSE01. Next base: position 16,019 of record JAHFSE010000020.1, on the reverse strand, counting down.
CACGCCAAATGATTCAAGAAATGGGTCGCGACCCTACCCCAGAAGAATTGGGCAAACGTTTGGATATGCCAGAAGATAAAGTTCGCAAAGTACTGAAAATTTCCAAAGAGCCTATTTCAATGGAAACACCCATCGGTGATGACGAAGATTCACATTTGGGAGATTTTATTGAAGATACCAGCATGATGTCGCCTGCAGACGCTGCAACAACTGAAGGCTTGAAAGAAGCGACTCGCGCTGTGTTAGCTGGTTTAACGCAACGAGAAGCAAAAGTATTAAGTATGCGTTTTGGTATCGATATGAATACCGATCACACCTTAGAAGAAGTGGGTAAACAATTTGATGTCACTCGTGAGCGCATTCGTCAAATCGAAGCAAAGGCGCTACGTAAATTACGTCACCCTTCACGCTCTGAACATTTAAGAAGTTTTTTAGATACTGAGTAAAACATTCGACGTCTGTCTGAAAAAATTCCCCTCCGGTAATTCTCACCACCCCGTCAGGCTTCGCCTGACGCCTCTCCACACAGCGTCCATCGGATAATTGATCGTGCATAAAATCCATTGACCAGGTTAGATTTTTTGCCTCAGGTTGATATAAAGGCCTGTGGTTTTTCACGGATTAATCGCTTACGTGGTTTAATCCTTAAACTCAGCTCTAATTCACAATAAATTCGGTAGGTAATCCCCCCTAAAAAAACCGGCTATGATGCCGGTTTTTTATATGGAACGAAAAAAACTCAACTACTCAGCAGCTATTATTAAAGCTTGTAGTTTAGGAGATTCAACCAACTGCACATAAGCCATTGGCGCAGCATCACCAGAACGATGCCCACATTTCAAAACACGTAAATAACCACCTGGACGACTCACATAATGAGGACCAATTAAATCAAATAGCTTTTTTACCGCAGACGGACTACCAATTCTAGACAAAGCCAATCGTCGGTTTGCAACTGAATCTTCCTTTGCCAAAGTAATCAAGGGCTCCGCAAAACCACGCAATTCCTTTGCTTTAGGTAAAGTGGTTTTAATTTGCTCATGTTCAATCAAAGAGGCTACCATATTTTTAAACATGGCTCTCCTATGACTAGAATTTCGATTTAATTTACGACCACTTTTTAAATGTCTCATGACTCACTACCTAGCTCAGTTATAACAATTAACGCATTTTTAAATTGAGTCGCTCATCATTTTTCAGACTCATAGGCGGCCAATTATCCAAACGCATCCCTAAAGATAATCCCTTGGAAGCCAAGACGTCTTTAATTTCAGTCAGAGATTTCTTACCTAAATTAGGTGTTTTTAGCAATTCCACTTCCGTTCGTTGCACTAAATCACCGATGTAATAAATATTCTCTGCTTTTAAACAATTCGCAGAACGAACTGTCAATTCCAAATCATCCACTGGGCGTAACAATATTGGATCTACTTTATCGAAAGTATCTTCTTTTTTAGGCTCACGCTCTTGTTCAAAATCAGCAAAAACCGACAGTTGTTGCTGTAAAATCACCGCAGCACGACGGATTGCCTCTTCAGGATCAATGGTGCCATTGGTTTCTAAATCAATCACCAACTTATCCAAATCAATACGCTGTTCAACACGCGCATTTTCTACGACGTAAGCAACTCGACGAACAGGGCTGAACGAAGCATCTAACTTCAAGCGACCCACACTTTGGGTTACTTCACCGGCAGCATCATTTTTATCCGCTGGCTGATATCCTCGACCTTTCGCTATCGTTAGCCTCATCCGCAACTCCCCACCCTCGTTTAGATGGGCGAGCACATGTTCCGGATTAATAATATCCACTCGGTGATCGGTTTGAATATCACCAGCGACAACAACACACGGGCCTCGTTTTACTAAATCTAAAATCACTTCATCACGTTCATGCAATTGCAACGCAACACCTTTTAGGTTGAGAAGAATTTCAATCACATCCTCCTGAACACCTTCGATAGTGCTGTATTCGTGTAATACACCTTCGATCTCTGCTTCAGTAACAGCACAACCTGGCATACTAGATAACAAGATACGTCTTAGGGCGTTTCCTAGCGTATGACCAAACCCTCTTTCAAGTGGCTCCAAAACCACTTTTGCATGCGTCTTACTGACTGCATGTACGTCGATGCTACGAGGAGAAAGAAATTCGTTAGCGGAGTGTTGCATAAGGTTTCCTTCGCTGTGGGTACAAGTGACAATACGGCTAACTGATGAGAGTCAACACGCCGACAATTACTTAGAGTACAGCTCTACAATTAAATTTTCGTTGATATCTGCTGACAAATCCGATCGTTCAGGAACCACTCTAAAAACACCTGATTTACTACTTTTATCTACATCAATCCAACTCGGAATACCACGCTGCTCAGCGAGATCCAAAGCAGAGTTTACACGCAACTGATTTTTTGCTTTCTCACGCACACTCACTTTATCTCCAGGAGAGACTTGATAAGAAGCGATGTTGACGACAATACCATTCACCGTAACCGACTTATGGCTAACAAGCTGACGAGCTTCAGCACGCGTTGAACCAAACCCCATACGATAAACAACGTTATCTAAACGAGATTCCAGCAACTGCAATAAATTTTCGCCAGTGGCTCCTTTTCTTCTTGCTGCTTCCATGTAATAGCTACGAAACTGTTTCTCTAAAATACTGTAGATGCGCCGAACCTTTTGCTTTTCACGCAACTGCACACCGTAATCCGACAACCGGCCACGTTTAGAACCATGCTGACCTGGCGCGGTTTCCGCGTTGCATTTAGAATCGTGAGAACGGACACCACTTTTCAGAAATAAATCGGTACCTTCACGGCGAGCTAACTTACATTTTGGGCCTCGATAACGAGCCATATCACTGCATCTCCTTCAATATTCATTCAACATTGAATAAAAAATACCTTATACACGTCGTCGCTTGGGTGGGCGACAACCATTATGGGGAATAGGGGTTACATCAGTAATGCTATTGATTTTTAATCCCAATGCATTCAAGGCTCGAACAGCAGACTCTCGACCTGGACCAGGGCCCTTCACTTCAACGTCTAGACTTTTTAATCCATATTGGTCAATCGCTGATTGACCCGCCTTTTCAGCTGCAACCTGGGCAGCAAAAGGCGTGCTTTTACGCGACCCTCTAAAGCCAGAACCTCCGGAAGTAGCCCATGCTAACGAATTACCTTGTCGATCCGTTAAAGTAACAATCGTATTGTTAAATGAGGCATAGACATGGGCTATCCCATCAGATACAAATTTTTTGGACTTTTTCTTTACTCGAGCAGTTTGATTTTTAGCCATCTTCTTACCTAAAAACGCCTTATATAATTGATTCCATCACTATACTATTTCTTAATCGCCTTTCTCGGACCCTTACGAGTACGAGCATTGGTCTTGGTACGCTGACCTCGTAGTGGTAATCCACGACGATGACGTACGCCTCGATAACAACCAAGATCCATCAAACGCTTAATACTCATAGAAACTTCTCGACGCAAATCACCTTCAGTACGGTATTTAGCGACTTCACTTCTTACTAAGTCTAATTCAGCTTCCTTTAAATCCCTGACTTTTGTCATAGGATTAATACCCGCAGCCGCACAAATCATCACAGCGGTGGGACGACCAATACCAAAAATATAGGTCAAAGAAACGTTTAAATGCTTTTGGTCTGGAATATTTACACCAGCAATACGGGCCATTCCTCTCTCTCCTAAATCTACTTCGTGCTCATCACTGTCACGGGGCGCGGAAGCTTATCGTCATCGCAACAAAAAATCAACTTAACCTTGACGCTGTTTATGTCGTGGTTCAGCGCTACAAATTACTCGCACACTACCCTTACGACGAATCACCTTACAATTACGGCAAAATTTCTTCACCGAGGTTCTTACTTTCATGAGCTAACATCCTCTTTTAAACAATCAAATTATCTATGTCTTATAAAACGTAACTAACGGGTAGGACTACCACGACCACCAAAATTCTTTAAATTCGCTTTCTTAAGCAAGCTATCATATTGATGAGACATTAAGTGGGACTGAACCTGAGCCATAAAATCCATCACAACAACAACAACAATTAATAAAGAAGTCCCGCCAAGATAAAAAGGCACGTGTAACATCACCTGTAAAAACTGAGGTAATAAACACACTGCTGTAATATAAACAGCACCAACCAATGTGAGGCGACCCAATACGGTATCAATATAACGTGCAGTCTGTTCACCTGGCCGCACACCAGGAATTAATGCACCCGAACGCTTCAAATTGTCTGCAACCTCTTTCGGATTAAATACCAACGCCGTATAGAAATAGCAAAAAAACACAATACCGACGGTGAACAAAACAATGTGTAAAGGCTGACCTGGTCCTAACGCATGCGCCATATTTTGCAACCAACCTAAATCCGTAGCATTGCCAACCCATTGGCCAATACTGGCAGGAAACAACAAAATACTGGTTGCAAAAATAGGCGGAATCACACCAGCCATATTAATTTTTAAAGGTAAATGACTTTGTTGGGCAGCATAAATACGATTACCTTGCTGACGCTTTGCATAATTTACCGTAATACGACGCTGGCCACGCTCAAAAAATACAATAAAACCTATGACAACAATGGCTAATACAAACACAAATAATAATACCAACACATTTAAGTCGCCTTGACGCGCTGATTCAAATGCTTGCCCCACCGCTTTTGGTAAACCGGCTACGATGCCTGAAAAAATAATCATCGAAATACCATTACCAATACCACGTTCCGTCACTTGTTCACCTAACCACATTAAAAACATAGTGCCGGTTACTAAAGTTACGACCGCCGTGAAAATAAAACTAAATCCGTCGGCTAAAGCAATACCCTGACTTTGCAATCCGATAGACATTCCTACAGATTGCATCAGAGCCAATAATAAAGTACCCCAACGGGTATATTGACTGATTTTCCTACGGCCAGACTCACCCTCTTTTTTCAGTTGATCCAAACTGGGTGTCACAGCAGTCAGCAACTGCATAATAATTGAAGCCGATATATAAGGCATAATCCCAAGCGCAAACAAACTCATGCGCTCAAGCGCACCGCCAGAAAACATATTAAACAGGCTGACAATGGTGCCCTCATTCTGTTTAAACAACGAAGCTAATTTATCCGGATTGATCCCTGGAACAGGAATATGTGCTCCAATTCGATACACCAGAATTGCCAGCATTAAAAATTTAACTCTCGCCCATAACTCAGTGAGCCCCTTGGTCGCTCCAGTAGGCAATTTCACATGATTGGGTTTTGCCATGAGTTATCCTTGATAATCCATTTTTTCTGCGCTAAAAAAAGTACGACGACGGTATCTCAAGAATCTATTCACTTTCTATACGACCACCAGCTGCTTCAATAGCTTGCCTCGCACCGCAGGTCACATGCATATTCTGACTTTTCACGATAAAAGCTCGATCTATTTTTCCAGAAAGCATGATACGTGCACGCTTCATATTTTTCCGTAAAATTCCTGCATCCTTCAACGCAGCTAAATCAATGGTATCACCTGAAACTTTATTTAATTCACTTAAACAAATTTCAGCAGTCACCAAGCCGACACGAGAAATAAAACCAAACTTCGGCAGACGACGCTGAATAGGCATTTGACCGCCTTCAAATCCAGGACGCACATTACCACTCTTCCGAGCACGTTGTCCTTTATGACCACGACCCGAAGTTTTACCCAAACCACTGCCGATACCACGACCCACTCGCAAACGAGACGGTTTGCTGTGAGGGTGGGGCTTTAATGTGTTAAGGCGCATTATTTACTCTCCCTCAATAATCTGAAGCATATAACTGACTTTATTTACCATGCCGCGCACAGAAGGCGTATCTTCTACAACAACGGTATGACCAATTTTTCTCAAACCCAAGCCCTTAACACAAGCTTGATGATTTTTAAGGCGTCCAAACACGCTCTTTGTTAGCGTCACCCGAATCTGTTTTTGCTTCGTCATAGAATTAACCCATAATCTCTTCAACTGTTTTGCCACGTTTGGCAGCTACAGCTTCGACTGATGTCATTTTCTTTAAACCATCAAACGTTGCACGCACTACGTTCACTGGATTGGTTGAGCCATAACACTTTGCTAATACGTTCTGAATACCAGCTACTTCTAAAACAGCACGCATCGCACCACCAGCAATGATGCCAGTACCTTCTGACGCGGGCTGCATGTAAACCTTAGAAGCGCCATGCCTAGATTTAATGGCATGCTGTAGCGTAGAACCTTTTAACTGTACTTGAATTAGGTTACGACGCGCTGCTTCAAGTGCCTTCTGAATGGCAATAGGTACTTCACGTGCCTTACCACGACCAAAACCTACTTTACCGTTACCATCTCCGACAACGGTCAAAGCAGTAAAGGCAAAGATCCGACCACCTTTCACTACCTTTGCAACACGATTTACTTGCACTAACTTTTCTTGCAAGCCTTCGTTTTTGTCTTCTGCTTTAGCCATAATTACTCATCCGAGAAAATAAAATAAATTGCAATTAAAACTCTAGGCCAGCCGCTCTCGCCGCATCTGCTAACGCTTTCACTCGACCGTGATATTTAAACCCAGCACGATCAAAAGCGACTTTCACTACACCCGCTTGCTTAGCGCGCTCAGCAATACGCTTACCAACCTCACCTGCAGCGATAACGTTGCCGGTTTTTCCCGTTCTCAATTCTTTTTCTAGCGTGGAAGCAGAAACAACGATTTTGCCATCTTGAGGGTGAATCAATTGAGCATACATATGCCGAGGTGTCCGATGAATTTTTAATCGGTAAGCCTCTAATATTTTGATAACTACAGCAGCTTTCTGTCCGCGACGTTGACGAGCCAACTTTTTGTCTTTCATATCAGCAACACCTATTTCTTCTTCGCTTCTTTGCGATAGACCTGTTCATTAGCATAACGCACGCCTTTGCCCTTATATGGCTCAGGCGGTCTAAATTGCCTAACATTTGCTGCAACCTGACCTAATAATTGGTTATCTGCACTTCGCAGGACAATTTCAGTCTGAGTTGGCGTTTCAGCTTTAACGCCTTCTGGCAATTGAAAATCGATAGGATGAGAGTAACCCAATGTAAGATTTAAAATATTACCTTTTACCTGAGCACGATACCCTACACCAACCAGTTGCAATCTACGTTCAAAACCTTGACTGACACCAGTAACGCCTTTACCAATCAAAGATCTTGCAGTTCCAGCGTGTGCCCAAGCAGCGGTCGATACTTCTTTAGGTATAACTCTCAAAATACCAGACTCAATTTCAACCGTGACCAAAGCGTTTAATTCAAACTCTAACTGCCCACTGTTGCCTTTAATTTTCAATAGCTGACCAGATAAGGTCACCTCTACCCCTTTAGGTAGATTGATAGGACTTTTCGCCACGCGAGACATACTTATTTCCTCTTAGACAACAAAGCATCCAATACCATCGCTTTGGATATCAAGAAACCGTACAAACCACTTCGCCACCAATACCCAAACCACGAGCCGCTTTATTGGTCATCATGCCCTGACAAGTGGAGATAATTGCAACACCCAAACCACCTTTGACAACAGGCAGTTCTTCAGTTGCTTTATAAATGCGCAAGCCAGGCCGGCTTACTCGATTAATTTCTTCAATAACCGAGCGACCCTCAAAATATTTCAATTGAACATCTAATACCGGTTTTTTTGGATTGTCGTGACTTACGGAATAACCAAAAATATAACCTTCCTGCTTCAATATCTCGGCTAATGCCGTTTTAATTTTTGAGCTAGGCATACTTACTGACTTTTTACGCACCATCTGTCCGTTGCGAATTCGCGTCAGGAAATCAGCAATAGGATCTTGTAAACTCATAATCTTTATCCTTACCAGCTAGCCTTTCTTAAGCCCGGAACATCACCACGCATTGTGGCTTCTCGCAACTTAGTCCGTGACAAACCAAATTTTCTATAATAACCATGCGGCCTACCCGTTAATCCGCAACGATTACGGCGGCGACAACGAGAAGAATCGCGAGGTAATTTTTGCAAAGCAACTTGAGCGGCCCATCGCTCTTCGTCGGAAGAACTTGGACTTTTAATAATGACTCTCAATCGAGCACGACGCTCAGCATATTTCTCTGCTAATTCTGCTCGACGCTTCTCGCGCTCCACCATGGATAATTTTGCCATGCTTAAAAACCTTCCGAAAAAATTAAGATGCTCTTAAAGGAAAACCAAACGCTCTCAATAAAGCAGCACCGGCTTCATTGGTTTCTGCCGTGGTAGTGATCGTAATATCCATCCCACGAATCTTTTCAATTTTATCGTACTCAATCTCTGGAAATACGATTTGCTCTTTAATACCTAAACTATAATTTCCTCGACCATCAAAGGATTTAACGCTAAAACCACGAAAATCACGAATTCGAGGAATGGCGATACCAATTAAACGATCTAAAAAATCATACATTTTTTGGCCGCGCAAAGTGACTTTACAGCCAATTGGCCAATCCGCTCTGATTTTGAAACCAGCAATAGATTTGCGTGCTTTGGTAACCACTGGCTTTTGACCTGAGATCGCTGTCATATCTTTGACCGCACCTTCAATTGCTTTCTTATCTTGCGCAGCTGCGCCAACACCCATATTCAGAGTGATCTTAGTGATTTTTGGCACACGCATGACATTCACGTAACCCAACTCTTCTTTCAATTGGGCAACCATTTCTTTTTGATAACGCTCTTTTAAGCTCATGAAAAAACCGTCCTACGAGTTACTCTGAATCAATCACACGATTATCAGATTTAAAATAACGCACTTTTTTCTGCACGCCACTCACATCGATAAATCTAAAACCTACTCGATCTGCAGCACCTTTTTCAGTGTTAAATATGGCAACGTTAGAAGCATCCAAAGGCATTTCTTTTTCCACAATACCACCTGGATTATTTGCCTGTGGATTGGGTTTCACATGACGCTTGGCCAAATTCATACCAGAAACGACCAGACGACCATCAGCTAATACACGGTCAACACGACCTGTTTTACCTTTATCTTTTCCGGCAAGGATAATCACCTGATCTTTGCTTTTAATTTTGCGCATTTCTTTCCACCTAACTTATCCGTTAAAGCACTTCAGGTGCCAAGGAAATAATCTTCATAAACTGTTCAGATCTCAACTCACGCGTTACAGGCCCAAATATACGCGTTCCAATCGGCTGCTTCTGATTATTCAGCAATACAGCTGAATTCACGTCAAAGCGAATTAAGGAACCATCCGGACGTCTAACACCATGCTTAGTACGAACGACAACAGCAAAAAGCACATCACCCTTCTTCACTTTACCTTTAGGAATAGCTTCTTTCACCGTCACTTTAATAACGTCACCAATTCCAGCATATCGACGACGGGAGCCTCCCAACACCTTAATGCACATCACTCGTTTAGCACCGCTGTTATCAGCCACTTCGAGCATTGATTCTGATTGAATCATGAGTCTCTCCAATATCCCGTTTCAAAATTATTGCGATGCTCGCTCCAGCACTTTTTCCAAACGCCAAGATTTAGTTTTTGAAATAGGCCGACATTCCGCTATCGCTACAATATCGCCCTGCTGACATTCATTATTCTCATCGTGAGCGCTGAGCTTAGTCGATTTACGAATGTATTTTCCATAAAGGGGATGTTTCACTTTTCGCTCAATCACCACCACAATGGATTTATTCATTTTGCTGCTAACAACTTTACCTACTAAGGTCTTAGTATTCTTTCCAGCTTGCGCTTCAGTTGTTTGAACATCTATTTGACTGACTTCCACCATGGTCCCATACCCTTTATTGGCCGATTTCAATTTTACTCGGCAGCTTGTTTCTCAGTAATTAACGTTTTAATCAAAGCGATCTGACGACGGGTCTGCTTAAACAAATGCACCTGCCTCAAATTTCCAGTTGCACTGCGCTTTAAACGCAAAGAAAACTGCTCCTTCAATCTCTTTAGCAATTCTTCTTGCAATTCAGCACTTGTCTTAGTACGTAATGTTCTGCGTAATTCCGCTATTTTCATAAAATTACCTACATCAAAGTCCGAGTCACAATAGCCGTTTTAATGGGCAGCTTAGCTGCAGCCAAACGCATCGCTGCTTGGGCCACCTCTGGTGTTACCCCTTCCATTTCATAGAGAATCTTCCCAGGTTGAATCTGAGCAACCCAGTATTCCACCGCACCTTTTCCTTTACCCATCCGCACTTCCAGCGGTTTTTTAGTAATGGGCTTGTCAGGAAATACACGAATCCAGACTCGACCACCTCGTTTAACATAACGGGTCATTGCTCGACGTGCTGCTTCAATTTGACGCGCAGTAATACGACCACGCTCGAGAGCCTTTAAGCCCACTTCGCCAAAGGAAACTTTACTGCCGCGTTGCGCCAAACCTCGATTACGGCTCTTTTGAACCTTTCGAAATTTGGTTCGTTTGGGTTGTAACATGAGAAACCTCTAAACCAATCTTAACCTGTCGCTCGAGTACGTTGCTGCTTTACAACTTTTTCATCGTTTACTGCAGCATCCATCCCTTCTAGTATTTCACCTTTAAAAATCCAAACTTTGACACCAATCGTGCCATAAGTTGTTTCAGCACGCTCATTAGCATAATCAATATCGGCGCGGAAAGTATGCAATGGCACTCGACCTTCTCTATACCATTCAGTACGAGCAATTTCAGCACCACCCAAACGCCCACCAACAGCGACTTTAATACCTTTTGCGCCCGCTTTCATTGCGTTCTGTACTGCTCGCTTCATCGCACGACGAAACATCACTCGACGCTCTAATTGAGAAGCAATACTCTCTGCTACCAACTTAGCGTCCAACTCCGGCTTTCTAACTTCTTCAATATTAATTTGAACGGGAACGCCCATTCTTTTTGCTAACTCTCGTCTCAACACTTCAACATCTTCACCCTTTTTGCCAATGACAATTCCGGGACGTGCTGTCTTTATGGTAATGCGCGCATTTTCTGAAGGCCGCTCAATCTCAATACGACTGATGGAGGCAGCTTTCAGCTTTTTCATTAAATACTCACGCACCTTCAAATCAGTGAGCAAATACAGAGGGTATTGTTTTGGGCTGGCATACCATATAGACGTATGCTTTTTTACAATACCTAACCGAATACCTGTGGGGTGTACCTTCTGACCCATCAATATCTCCTACTTTTTTTCAAAGTGAAGTCGATCACGACTCTCATTGTTCAGAAACTTTTAGCGTGATATGACAAGAACGCTTGGATATACGATCAGCTCTACCCTTAGCTCGAGGTTTAACGCGCTTCAGTGTCGTTGCTTCATCCACATAAGCTGTTGACACTTTGAGTTCATCAACGTCTAAACCTTGCCTATCTTCTGCATTAGCAATCGCTGATTCTAAAACCTTTTTAACCAAACGAGCGGCATCCTTCGGACTGAACATCAATATATTGAGCGCAGCTCCAACCTTTTGACCGCGAATCTGGTCAACAACCAGCCTCGCTTTCTGTGCCGAAACCCTCGCTCCTTTTAATTGAGCCGTTATTTCCACAGCCATTACCTCTTAATCTATTTTGCCTTTTTATCTGCAACATGGCCTTTAAAAGTCCGAGTAAGTGCAAACTCACCTAACTTATGACCCACCATATGCTCATTAATAAATACCGGAATATGCTGCTTACCGTTATGTACCGCAATAGTAAGCCCCATCATTTCTGGAATAATCATCGAGCGACGCGACCAAGTCTTGATAGGCTTCTTGGAATTTGACTGAACAGCATCTTCCACTTTTTTCAATAAATGGAGATCTATAAAGGGACCTTTTTTTAGTGAACGTGGCACAGCCAATCCTCTCTCTAATTAAAACGAATCAAAAATTACTTCTTCCTGCGATCTCTAACAATCAAGTGACTCGTACGCTTATTAGTTCGAGTCTTATACCCTTTCGTTGGCACACCCCACGGCGTCACCGGATGACGACCGCCAGAAGTCCTACCTTCACCACCACCATGAGGGTGATCTACTGGATTCATCGCCACACCGCGCACTGTAGGTCTAATACCCAACCAACGCTTAGCGCCTGCTTTACCATAGGATTTCAAATTGTGCTCGGTATTACTCACTTCACCGATAGTACCGCGACATTCCGCTAAAACTTTTCGCATTTCACCTGACTTCAATCTCAACATCACATAGGCACCTTCACGAGCCAACACCTGAGCTGAAACACCAGCACTGCGAGCTAACTGCGCACCTTTACCAGGCTTCAGTTCAATACAATGAATGTTGCTTCCCAGTGGGATGTTTCTTAATGGCAAGGTATTACCCACACTAATAGGTGCCGCCTCACCCGAAACAATTGTTTGACCTACAGCCAATCCCTTGGGCGCAATAATATAGCGCCGCTCACCATCGATATATTTCAACAACGCAATATGCGCGCTGCGATTAGGATCATATTCGAGGCGTTCTACTTCAGCGGAAATACCGTCTTTATTTCGCTTAAAATCAATCAAACGATACTTTTGCTTATGGCCGCCACCCTGATGACGCACGGTAATTCGACCATTACTATTACGACCACCGGTTTTTGACTTCGTCTCGGTTAATGCCTCATGAGGTCGCCCTTTATACAAATCAGGGGTAGTCACTTTGACTACAAATCGGCGACCTGGTGAAGTTGGCTTACATTTTACGACTGCCATGCGGCAACTCCTCTCTTAAGCTTCTTCGCCTACAAAATCGATACGATGCCCTTCATTCAAAGTGACATAAGCTTTCTTCCAATCAGAACGCTTACCCAGGGATCGACCGAAACGTTTACTCTTACCACGCACATTTAACGTACGCACATTTTTAACTTTCACATCAAACAAAGCTTCTACTGCTTGCTTAACTTCTAATTTATTTGCCGTCTTATTAATTCGAAAAACCACCTGGTTATTCTCAGCCAAACGCGATGCTTTTTCTGAAATATGCGCGCCCAATAATACGGAGAAAATTCTCTCTTTACCGATCATCGCAACACCTCATCAAACTGTTTAAGCGCATCAACAGTAATCAGCACTCGATCATAAGCGACTAAACTTACAGGATTAGCACCATAGACATCACACACATCAACTTTAGGTAGGTTACGCGCTGACAAATACAGATTTTCTTCCACCTGATCTGTAATAATCAACACGCTACTCAAGCTCAACTGCTCTAGCTGGGCTAATAACAACTTGGTTTTTGGCTCCGCTAAACTAATAGAGTCGGTAACAACCAAACGATCCTGACGAACTAATTCAGATAAAATACAACGGATCGCGGCTCGATACATTTTACGATTTACTTTCTGCTGAAAGTCACGCGGCACCGCAGCAAACGTCTTACCGCCGCCCCGCCATAAAGGGCTACGAATAGAACCCGCTCGCGCACGACCAGAACCTTTTTGCTTCCAGGGTTTTTTTCCACCGCCAGATACTTGAGCACGAGTTTTTTGAGCCTTAGTACCCTGCCGACCACCCGCCATATAAGCAGTAACCACCTGATGTACAAGCGGCTCGTTAAATTCACGAGCGAAAATCATCTCAGAAACAGCAACTTGTCCACCTGATGTAGTATTTAAATCCATCAGCTATTCCCCTATTAGGCACGAGCCTTGACGGCCGGACGAACGATTACATGATTTCCTGGCGCACCAGGAACGGCCCCTTTAATAAGCAACACACCACGATCTTTATCCACCCGAACCACTTCTAATGATTGCGTAGTCACTCGAGAACTCCCCATATGACCCGCCATTTTTTTACCTTTAAAAACTCGGCCTGGTGATTGGTTTTGCCCAATAGATCCAGGCGCACGATGAGATCGAGAATTTCCATGAGTGGCATCTTGCATTCTGAAATTCCAACGCTTAATCGCACCAGCAAAACCCTTTCCTTTCGATGTACCAATTACATCGACTTGCTGACCTTCTTGGAAAAGATCCACCGCAATAACAGACCCAATTTCAGGCATAGAATCATTATCACCTAAACGAAACTCCCACAAACCCTCACCTGCTTTGGTGTTAGCTTTTGCAAAAACTCCTGCCATCGGCTTACTAGCGCCATCTTTATACCCAGCCGTTATCTGAACTGCTTTATAACCGTCGGTTGCCATACTCTTAATTTGCGTGACCCTGTTATCGATCACCTCAATCACGGTGACAGGTACAGCTTTGCCGTCGCCGGAGAAGATCCGGGTCATGCCGCGCTTTTTTCCTACCAAACCTAATGCCATGTCTTAAACCTCTTTATCATTAGCCCAAGCTAATCTCTACATCAACGCCCGCAGCCAAATCTAACTTCATCAACGCATCTACAGTTTTATCGGTGGGCTCAACAATATCCACTAACCGCTTATATGTTTTTAATTCATACTGATCACGGGCATCTTTGTTGGCATGAGGAGAAATCAAAATAGTGAACCGTTCTGTACGAGTCGGTAAAGGAATAGGGCCTTTTACCTGCGCACCGGTTCTTTTGGCTGTATCCACAATTTCTTGAGCCGACTGATCAATCAAACGATGATCAAATGCTTTCAAGCGGATACGAATTTTTTGCCTTTGCTGCATGAGATAGCTCCGACGGCTTGCACTTTAAAAAAACACAACGTAAAAAAACCATACCCTTCTTCCCGAATATGGGAACGAGAGCATGACGGCGCATCTATCGATGCAATCAATGCTTAGATCAATGCCTAAGCTGTAAATTCATCCCTCAAAACCCGAGGGCGCGCTAATATACAAATATTGATGATGAGGCGCAACACAATTGTTCGCAAAAATGGCGTTATTTAAAATAAAAAAGCCTCAATATTTTTATCTATCGAGGCTTTTCAAAAAAATAAGAAACAAAGATGGCTAAAATAATTAGCCATCTTCATTATCCACCAAATTGTTACTTCAATATTTTAGTCACAACACCCGCACCTACCGTGCGACCACCTTCTCTTATCGCAAATCTCAGACCTTCTTCCATCGCGATCGGATTAATGAGGTCTACTTTCAAGCGGATGTTATCTCCCGGCATGACCATTTCTGTGCCTTCCGGTAGCTCTACCGCTCCCGTTACGTCTGTCGTTCTAAAGTAGAACTGGGGACGGTATCCTTTGAAAAATGGGGTGTGCCGTCCACCTTCTTCTTTGCTTAGAATATAAACTTCTGCTTCAAATCCTGTATGCGGCGTAATTGAACCCGGCTTCGCGAGTACTTGCCCTCTCTCTACGTCTGTTCGCTTGGTACCTCTTAGCAGTACCCCAACGTTGTCTCCTGCTTTCCCGTCATCTAACAATTTTCGGAACATTTCTACTCCGGTGCAAATTGTTGCTTGGGTGTCTTTTAATCCGATGATTTGAAGTTCATCGCCTACTTTGACTATCCCTCTCTCTATTCTTCCTGTAACGACTGTTCCTCGTCCTGAGATGGAGAATACGTCTTCGATCGGCATCAGGAATGCGCCATCTACCGCTCTTTCTGGTTGCGGTATGTATTCGTCTAGGGTTTCAACCAGTTTGCGTATCGACGCTGCACCTATCTCGCTTTGATCTCCCTCTAGCGCTTTGAGTGCAGATCCTGCAACGATCGGGGTAGCATCTCCCGGAAATTCGTATTGGTCTAGCAGTTCTCGTATTTCCATCTCAACAAGCTCTATCAGTTCTTGGTCGTCTACCATGTCTACTTTGTTGAGGAATACAACTATGTAAGGCACACCTACTTGTCTTGATAGCAGTATGTGTTCTCGAGTTTGTGGCATCGGACCGTCTGCTGCTGACACTACTAGGATCGCTCCGTCCATTTGTGCAGCACCCGTGATCATGTTTTTGACATAATCAGCATGGCCCGGGCAGTCAACGTGGGCATAATGTCTTTTCGCTGATTCGTATTCTACGTGGGAGGTCGCAATGGTGATCCCTCTCGCTTTCTCTTCCGGCGCTTTGTCGATTTGATCAAATGCTTTGAC
>JAHFSE010000138.1 GCA_023265895.1 Gammaproteobacteria bacterium | reverse complement strand
ATAAGTTCCAGGGCCACTATGAGTATCTATATAGCAAAAAGGTTTCTCGTTTTGCGCTAGGTAATTGAGCGCAGCTACTTGGATAGAGTGTTTTAACACATCAGCATGGTTGCCTGCGTGAAAAGCGTGGCGATAGCTCAGCATAGGTAGTTTCGAGATTATCCAAAGGAAGTAAAAATAGGAATGGATTGTACATCATACGGCGGCTGCATTCTGGTAAAAGAAATACGATTACCAGAGAAAAGAAAGACGGCGCGTTTTTTTACGCCGCCTCCTATCCTTTTCCTATTTAAAAGACAAACAGCTTACTCACCGCTGCTGCAATAGACAACGCACTTTCCTGCCGAGTTTCTTACGAGATCCAGATTGCCACCGCCGCAAGCGTAAGCGGAAAGCACAAGCGCTATCACAATCAGTAATTTAATTTTTTTCATTGTAATTCTCCAGAACTGAAAAGTATGGTACGGGTGCTCAGCATTTTTTTATGGCCTCAACGCCCCATTTATAAAATTATATAGCCAAGGCCACAAACTTATTCTGTGCAATTGCTATTAGGGTAAAGCAATCTACATATATCACTAGAAGATTGGCCGCATGCCCCAAGAGATATAGCAGTTAAAATTAGCGTGAGTATTAAGGCCCTTTTCATTATTTTATGCTCCCATTCATAAGCTAGTTATTTTTCTAGAGAGTACTAAGTGTGTTTTCGTTTAGCTCTCACTTTACCACTGAGTTGTAATTTCAGGTTAGTTTTCTTGCTGATCGTGACCACGGAACCCCGTGCGTTCCGATTATCGGATACGTCACTGACCAAGGTTATCTTTTAACATGTTTGTTTGATGATGACAAGCAGATCATTGTCAGGGCTCCCTCATTAAAAATGAAGTGACAAAAGCCTAAAAATCTTCAACTTCAGTAAGAGCCTTGATATTAAAAAAAGATTTCAAACAGGCTCTTACAAAATAGGGGTGAGGGTGCTTCGTGCACCTTTGATTTGTTTGTTTTTATCGTGGCAGTTGCAATCCCTAAATAAAAATCATAGGCTCGCTGCTCGCTGTAGGGGGCGTTGCTTTTAGAGATCTATAGTTGAGGCATGATCTAATATGAAATTGTACATTGTTCGGCATGGGCAAGCTGAGTTGTTAAAAGCCAATGAAGGTGAAGCCAAAGATAGTGAACGTGCGTTAACATCTGAGGGTCAACAAGAAGCATCTGTCGCGGGACAACAATTAAAGGCAGCCTTGGCCGGTGAGTCAGTAAAAATTTTGGCCAGCCCGTATCGTCGCGCGCAGCAAACTGCGCAAGAAATCATATCCGTACTAGGGCTTACTTCCGATGTGTTAGTTACCTTAAATTCTGTGACGCCACAGCATTCACCCCAAGAAGCTTTAACTGCGTTACAACCCTATGAAAATGAATCGGCTGTTGTTTTAATCAGTCATCAGCCATTAGTGAGTCATTTAATCGCTCAGTTAGTTTGGGGTAGAAATGAGCCTGCCATCGCTATGGGTACGGCTTATGTTGCTTGTTTAAGCTTGGAAACCTTGGAATTTGGTTTGGCTGAACTGTTGTGGGTTCATGCGCCTAAAGCAGTCGCTTAACTTTCGAAAAATCAGAAAATATTCAGCTTCTTGATCATCATGGCTAACTCATTTGGGATCTATAGAGAAAAGCGGTATAATCGCCGACTTTCTTGGGCTCCGCATTCAAGAAATCAGCAACTAGCCTGTTTTGTTGCGATTGTTAGCATCATGAAAATAAGCACACCATTGGTGGTGTTGTACCGCTTGCTAATAGGGAGGTTATACGTCGAATAAAAAGGATTTTGCATCAAGGTACTGGCACGGCAATGTAGCGCATTAACCTGGAAAACACTATGACTGCAATTGAAGCTTTGACTCGTTCTTCCTCACCTGCTCATGAATCAATTCCTTTACCGCTGCAACGTTTTTATTACTGGGAGAAAACTACACCTTATCGTCTTTATATGAATCAGCCGATGAGTGATGGTCATGCGGTTGAATACACTTGGAAACGAGTGGGTAATGAAGTGCGTCGGATGGCAACTTACCTCAAGTCATTTAATTTTGCCCCCGGCAGCTGTGTTGCTTTGTGGTCAAAAAATTGCGCCCATTGGGTGATGGCTGATTTAGCCATTTGGATGGCGGGTTATGTTTCCGTTCCTTTATATCCTACGTTAACCGCAGAGACCGCTAATCAAATTTTATTGCACAGTGAAGCGAAATTATTATTTGTGGGTAAATTAGATGGTTGGGATAGCATGAAATCAGGTGTGCCCAGCGATTTACCTTGTGTTTCTTTTCCGCTGAGCCCACAGAATGATTTTCCAACCTGGGATGACTTACTTAAAAAGAACGAGCCTTTAAGGGAGAATCCAATTCGCACTGCGGAAGAATTGGCGACGATTATTTACACTTCTGGAACCACCGGTATGCCGAAAGGTGTCATGCATAATTTTGGTTCATTGGCTGCGGCAACCAGCCATGCCAGCGACATTTATCAAATTAGTTCTCGTGATAGAGTTTTATCTTACTTACCTTTGTCTCATGTGGCTGAGCGTTTGTGTATGGAATTAGCTTCGATTTATCAAGGGTTTACCATTTATTTTGCCGATTCATTAGATACTTTTGCCCGTGATTTAAGAGTAGCAAAACCTACATTATTTTTTGCAGTACCTAGAATCTGGACTAAATTTCAAATGGCGATTTTGGAAAAAATTCCTCAAAATCGGTTGGATTTCCTGTTGAAAATCCCTGGCCTTGCTTATGTTATCCGTAAAAAAATTCTTACCAATTTAGGTTTGGCAGATGCGCGTATTTGTATCAGTGGTGCTGCGCCTATCTCTGCTTCATTAATTGAATGGTATGACCAATTGGGTTTAGAAATTTCTGAAGCCTATGGCATGACAGAAAATTTTGCCTATTCACACAGTAGTCGTAAAGGCATGGGTCGAGCAGGTTATGTCGGTCAAAGCAATCCAGGTGTAGTGACTAAAATTAGTGAGGATGGTGAAATTCTTGTTCATAGCCCTTGTACTATGATGGGTTATTATAAAGAGCCTGAAAAAACTGCCGAAGTTCTCATGCTTGATGGTTTTCTTCGCACTGGTGACAAAGGTGAGATCGATGCACAAGGCCGCTTGAAAATTACTGGGCGTGCTAAGGAAATATTTAAAACCAGCAAAGGGAAGTATGTTGCGCCTGCGCCCATTGAAGGCTACCTGTTAGCTAACACTAAGATTGAGCAAGCCTGTGTGATGGGTGAGGGAATGCCGCAACCAATTGCCTTATTAATGTTATCTGATGCCGCATTAAAAGAAGCAGAAGACCCTTATAAAAAAGCTAAATTAACCCAAGATTTAGAAGCCTGGCGAAAAGATGTGAATGAGAAAATTGATGCTCATGAACGATTAAAAACACTGATTATTGTTAATGAAGCTTGGACTGTTGAAAATAATATCATGACACCAACTTTGAAAATTAAACGTAACCTTCTTGAAGCACGGTATCATGTGCGCGCTGAAACTTGGTTTACTTCTAAACAGAGCGTTGTTTGGGAAGAGTGAATCTATCCTCGCTGAATAATGGTGCTGTATTCTTGCGGATGCAGCGCCATTGCGTCTCATTTCATCTCGTTGTTATTGAGGTTTTTTTGTGTCGGTGATTGTTGAAAAAACTTTTATAGTGCCTGGCTATCAATTAGCAGCGAAGCATTGGCAGCGGTCTGGTATACCTACCATCGCATTACATGGTTGGTTAGACAATGCCGCTACCTTTGATTTGTTAGCACCGCTATTACCCGCGTGTGATTTACTTTCTTTAGATTTGGCCGGCCATGGGCGCAGCGATCATAAACCGTTAGGTACTCATTATTATCTGGTCGATCATGTGATAGATGTCATGAATGTGGCTGATGCCATGGGGTGGCAGCAATTTACTTTGTTAGGACATTCCATGGGTGCTGCAATAGCTGGTTTAGTGGCTGCTGCGTTACCGGATCGAGTACAGCAATTAATTTTGATTGACGGATTGGGGCCTTTATCTTCACCGCCAGAAAAGGCAGCGCATTTACTAAAAGAATCTGTTGCTCAAGCAATAGCGCATCACACTAAAAAAATGCCGCATTATGTGGAGATTTCTGATGCGGTGCGTGCTCGGGCGGAAGGGTTGAATAAACTTACCCTAGCAGCTGCTGAAATGCTTTGTCAGCGTGGTTTAAAATCTTTACCGGAAGGTGGTTATACTTGGTCTACGGATCCGCGTTTGCGTCATACTTCTGCGATGCGTTTTACTGAGCCTCAGGTATTAAATTTATTATCAGAAATCCAATGCCGGTGTTTGTTAGTTCAGGCAAAGGATTCTATTTTTAATGATTTCAGTGAAACGGGTTTTGCCGAAAGAATACAACAGCTGCGCGAAGTCGTTCATCATATTGCGCCGGGTTCTCATCATCTGCATTTAGAAGCAGAACACGTAGCTCATGTTGCTGAGTTAATCAATCAGTGGATTTAATCTTCATCGAAAACTAGGATTTTGATATCCCTATTTCTGAATAAAATCCAATAATAATCTCTTTTTGCGTCGGTGGATGATGTGCGCTGCGGCGCGCTTTTTATCGCGCCGTCTTCAATGACATGTTAGCTTCCGCTATTCACACATTTAAAAACACTAGTAACTTCATATTGTGTATTTTTCTTTGCTTCTTGACCTGCCTTTGACATGGTAATCGCAGTCTCTAACCATGTGTTTCCTATTTTGAGTTCTGCTGGGCCTTCACGCTTATCTTCTTGTGAAATCATGATGTAGTTTTTGTTGCCATCTTTTTTGCATGTTAATCGTGCGTCACTTGCTGCAATTCGCATGGCCTCGTTTTTTGTATCTGATGATGCAAACGATTTATATTGGCCTCCTTCTATAGGTGTAACCGAGCCTTGTATCATAGCGCAACTCATTAGGGATAAACTGATGACTCCAAGTGCTATAGATCTTGATAAAGCAAAATGCATTGACTTCTCCTGGCTGTGATGGTTGAAAAATTTAAAAAACGGGGTGCTAGATCAATCTAGATTTTAGCTCATTTCCTTAGCTGTTTAAAATGAAGGAGCTATTAGATTTGATAATTTTATGTGGATAGCTATCGTACTATGGTAATCCCCCCTAAAAAAAGCAGGAGTTAAAAGTAGAATTTTCTCGTAATATTATTTGGAGGAGATTCTGCATGAAAAAGTCACGATTTACCGATAGCGAAATTTTAAGCATTCTAAAACAGGCCGAATCCGGCATGCCCATACCTCAGCTGCTACGTGAACATGGCGTCAGCAGCGCGACATTTTATAAATGGCGCGCCAAATATAGCGGCATGGATGCTTCTTTAATGAAACGCATGAAAGAAATTGCTTTATTGGCTAGCAGCCATCGCATCCTTTGGGATACTGTATTCAGAGTACCTGCGCCAACCTGGCTTTAATGTCCTGCA
>JAHFSE010000137.1 GCA_023265895.1 Gammaproteobacteria bacterium | reverse complement strand
GCGTTGCCAATCGCATTGGATTAGCACCAGGAAAAAATGTGTTAGAAGTAGAAAAAAATTTATTGAAAGTTATTCCAACGGAATTTTTGATGGATGCTCATCATTGGTTAATTTTGCATGGCCGTTATGTTTGTATTGCCCGCAAACCCAAATGCGCAACATGTGTTATTGCTGATTTGTGTGAATTTACAGAGAAAACGGCTTAAAAAATCTTCCCACTCCCCCACTGCACACCTAAAGTGCTGATGATTTCTAACTGCTGTATTTCATCAATTCCTTCTAGCCATAAAGTAAGCCCTAGCTCATTCGCCATGCTCACCAGATGACGCAATAGAATTTGATCTTTTTCGGATGATTGAATATCACTTAACCAACTAGAGGAAAGTTTTAATATTTGAATGGGTAATTGTCGAATCAACTCAAAGGAACTATAACCGCGACCAAAATCTGCAATCGCCAATTGAATACCGATTTGATTTAAGTCATGCAGTAATGGTCGGCAATCTTGCTGCCGATTTAAGGAGACAGTTTCACATAATTCAATGATGAGTTGTTCTGGTGATAAATTAAATTGTGTGAGTTGTTGATGGAGAAAACTCAGAAAATCAGGCGAGGTTAAATAATTAGGATGTAACGTTAATACTATTTTTTCATTGGGCTGTTGCTTTGTGGATAAACGACCTAAAGATTCCACCATCATCCATCGACTGATCTCTGTTAATAAACCAGCATCCTCTGCATCCCGAGCAAATTCACTAAAAGGTAATAAGCCTCGCTTGGGATGATTCCAGCCTAAATGTGTTTGTCGTGCAATTGGATTTTTTTTCTGTAATTCAACAACTGACGTTACGGAAATACTTAATTGACCTTTATCAATAGCATGATGTAAATCTTGCAATAACATCATTCGTTCAACAGTCATTTTATTCATTTCAGCAGTAAAGTATTGATAACCATTGCGGCCTAACAACTTAGCTCGTTCGGCCGCGATATCTGCATTTTTTAACAGCGATAGAACATCGTGACCACAGGTGGGATAAATGGCAATTCCAATACTGGCACTGACAAATAGTTCATGACCATTGAATAAAAAAGGCGATTTTAAAGATTCCAAGACTTTACTTGCAGCAATACCCGCAAAAGCAGGATGCTGAATTTCAGATAATAAAATAGCAAATTCATCGCCATCTAAACGGGCAATAGGATCTTCTTTACGAAAACGATCACGCAATCTTTTAGCTACTGACTGTAATAGTTGATCTCCCATTTCGTAACCTAAACTTTCATTGATATTCCGAAAATGGTCGAGATTCACGTGTAATACAGCGGATTTTTTATTGTGTTTTTTTGCTTGGGTAATGGCCTGGTCAACCGACTCGGTAAAACGTAATCGCGTAGGCAATTGAGTTAAATGATCTACTCGCGCTAAATGCGCTACCGCACTTTCTTTTTCTTTCGATTTTTTCAATTCTCGAAAAGCTAAAATCCAACGAATATCTAATAATCCACCCGCTGGTAATACGGCAAATTTAGCGGTAATACTCGTACCATCGGCGCACCATAAATTAGCCCGTTCAATTTGCAATAAAGTATTTTTTTCGCAGGCACGAGTAATGGGATGTTGACTCCATCGCGATTGAATAAATCGGCAAGGCTCTGAAAAAAGCGATTCTACGTATAGTGTTACTAAATGAGTGACCGGCATTCTTAATAAACGCGCAGCAGAAAAATTAGCAAAGCGGATACGGCCGTCTGCATCAATTCCTAAAATACCCTCCTCCATCGTTTCTAATAATTCTCCATTGCTGGAACTGACATTTCTGATGAGATCTCGATAATGATCGATGATTAAGTAGGTTTTTAGTTTTGCTAAAAAAACCTCTGGATCAATGGGTTTACTCAAACAATCTACGACATAGAGTAAGCTGTGATGGAGATTTTGTTTTTGACCGGCCAAATGTGCAGTCATGAGTAGCACGGGAATATGCTGTAATAAAGAATTGGCTTGCATGGCATTAATGACTTGATAGCCATCCATAGTCGGCAAATCCGCATCAAGAATGACAACGGCTGGAATGGTTTCTAACATCATCCGTAAAGCAATGTCACCGCTTTTGGCCTGCTGCAGCCTAATCGGCATGCTTTGTAACAGCTGCTCAAGAAATTGCAAATTTTCTAGCCGGTCATCGACTACTAACACGGTTTGGGTGGAAGTGTGCTCTAGCATGCGAAACAGCATCCTTATTAATGAAGCATCACTTGAGTATAGGCAGAAGGTTTTTTAATGCCCAGCAGGTTTTTTAATCTACAAGTTGAGGAGAGGATAGAAAGGTTTGGCCCGCACTCATAGGCACGAGCCCAATAACAATAGAAGCAACTTATTTTTTGATGCTAACATTTTAAATTAATTTGCGGCCCTTACCCGCAGCAATTCTCAAACGCAATGCATTTAATTTAATAAAACCTTCTGCATCTTGTTGACGATAAGCACCCGCATCATCTTCAAAAGTCGCAATGGTACTATCAAATAAACTGTCTTTTGAACTACGACCAACGACAGAGACTTGCCCTTTATAAAGCTTCAAACCTACTTCACCATTTACATAATGCTGGGAATAATCGATCAACTGTTGTAACGCCAATCGTTCTGGCGACCACCAATAACCTCGATAAATTAGGAGCGCATAACGAGGCATCAATTCATCTTTGAGATGAGCTAATTCTTGATCAAGGGTAATAGATTCAATGGCTCGATGGGCTTTTAACAAAACCGTACCGCCGGGTGTTTCATAACAACCACGAGACTTCATGCCCACATAACGGTTTTCCACTAAATCTAAACGCCCCACGCCATGGGCGCCGGCTAATTTATTCAGTTTTTCCAATAGAATCGCTGGGCTTAAAGGCTCACCATCAATGGCAACGGCATCACCCTGTTCAAAAGTAAGCGTGATATACAACGGCTTATCCGGTGCTTGCTCAGGGGCACAGGTCCAACGCCACATGTCGGCTTCTGCTTCAACTGCAGGATCTTCCAAGATGGCGCCTTCATAAGAAATATGCAGTAAATTAGCATCCATTGAATAAGGAGATGCTTTGCCTCGCTTCATTTCAATAGGAATTTGATGTTGTTCTGCAAAGGCTAACAAGGCTTCACGGGAATTCAAATTCCACTCACGCCAAGGTGCAATGACTTTGATCCCTGGCGCTAAAGCATAGGCACCCAACTCAAAACGTACTTGATCATTCCCTTTACCCGTAGCGCCATGAGAAATAGCATCTGCTCCGGTTGCCTGGGCAATTTCCACCAAACGCTTAGCAATTAAGGGTCGAGCAATCGAAGTGCCTAGTAAATATTCACCTTCATATGATGTATTTGCACGAAACATCGGAAAAACATAATCTCTCACGAAGGTATCACGAAGATCCTCGATAAAGATTTCCTTCACCCCCATGATTTGCGCTTTGATTCGCGCTGGCTCAATTTCTTCACCTTGACCAATATCCGCAGTGAATGTCACCACCTCGCAGCCATATTCTTGCTGCAACCATTTCACTATGATGGAAGTGTCTAAACCACCG
Organism: Gammaproteobacteria bacterium; assembly: GCA_023265895.1. GTDB lineage: Bacteria > Pseudomonadota > Gammaproteobacteria > Pseudomonadales > JAHFSE01 > JAHFSE01. The sequence goes on along the minus strand of JAHFSE010000137.1, from coordinate 1,975 downwards.
GAATAAGCTAAAACAACTTTATTAATCTGTGATTGCTGGGAATTACTCATACATCTACCGAAAATTAAATATAGGTTAAAAGGCGCCACATCTTATATGATCAGACACCACATTTCACCTGGAAGAAAAATCCTCTCATGACTCATTACCGTGAAGAAAAAATACCGACGCATCCTATGGCGCTGCGCTTTCGCGGATATTTGCCAGTCGTCGTCGATGTTGAAACCGGTGGATTTAATCACCAAACCGATGCCTTACTAGAAATCGCTGCGGTCATTTTAAAAATAGATCACCAGGGTTATTTACAAAAACAAGAAACCATCGGCTTCAATGTAGAACCTTTTACTGGCGCGAACATTGAAGCTGCCGCTTTGGCTGTAAATGGCATTAAAGATCCTCATCATGCACTCAGAGGTGCTGTTGAAGAAAAAATCGCCCTTAATTTGGTATTCGATAAAATTCGCGAACAGATGAAAATCACTGAATGTCATCGCGCTATTTTAGTCGGCCATAATGCGGCCTTTGATCATAATTTTCTAAAAGCCGCCTGCCACCGCACACAGCATAAGCGCAATCCATTTCATCCTTTCTCGAACTTTGACACGGTCACGCTCGCTGGTTTTGCCTATGGCCATACCGTGTTAGCTAAAGCTTGTGAGTTAGCAGATATTCATTTCAGTATGAGAGAAGCGCATTCAGCAATCTATGATGCGGAGAAAACAGCGGAATTATTTTGCAAGATTGTCAATCAATGGAAAACCTTGGGTGGTTGGCCGATCCAAAATAGGGATTAAGCAGAAATCCCGCAGATAAACTGCGGGATAACACATTATTAGAGTCTGTTTAAAATCGTCATGAGCGAAGCCAAGACGCGGCGAAAATCGACGAAAAAGCGGAACGTATAAATAATACTTGAGCATTTTGAGTCGATTTTCAACAAAGTATTGGCAAGCGCAGTAGATTTTAAATAGGCTCCTATAACTTTTCAGAATGCTGAGCCAAATAGCTCGCCACGCCGGCAGGCGTTGCCGACATGCCTTTGTCGCCTTTATTCCAACCCGCTGGACATACTTCACCATGGGCTTCATGGAATTGCAGCGCGTCAATCAAGCGAACTAATTCATCGGCATTACGACCCAAAGGTAAATCATTAATCATCGCCGAACGTACAACGCCTTTTTTATCGATAATAAAAGCACCGCGGAAAGCAACACCCCCATCGGTTTCTACATCATAGGCTTTTGCAATCCCATGGTTAATATCCGCCGCCATGGTGTATTGCACTGGACCAATACCGCCTTGATTAACTGGGGTATTTCTCCAAGCATTGTGCGTAAAATGAGAATCGATCGAAACACTGATCACTTCAACACCACGTTGTTTAAATGCATCCATTCGATGATCTAATGCAATTAATTCAGAAGGACAAACAAAGGTGAAATCTAGTGGATAAAAAAATACTAAGGCATATTTACCTTGAGTCGCTTTAGAGAAAGAAAAATTATCGATAATTTCTCCATTACCTAACACAGCTGGAACGGTAAAATCTGGGGCTGGTTTGCCAACTAAACTCATGAGACGGGCTCCTTATAAAATCAAACGACGACAAAGCCCTCAGTCTATGAGGGCTGCGCCATAATATTCAAGGGAAAAAACTGAGATCTTTGCACAACGTCATGAGCGAAGCCAAGACGCGGCGAAAATTGATGAAAAAGCGGAACGTATAAATAATACTTGAGCATTTTGAGTCGATTTTCAACAAAGTATTGGCAAGCGCAGTAGTTGTGCAAAGGTCTCTATCTCAACCAACCTTTTCGCTTGATATAAACCAACGGCAAAATAGCAGCAAGTAAGGTCAGCATCATGGAATAGATAAAACCATGCTGCCAAGAGAGTTCAGGCATCACGGCAAAGTTCATTCCGTAGAAAGTGCCCACCAAAGTCGGCGGTAAAAATACAGCGGTAATAATGGTAA
>JAHFSE010000136.1 GCA_023265895.1 Gammaproteobacteria bacterium | reverse complement strand
TTGTTGGGCTCTCCACGCACAACAAATTCAATACAAGATTTTTGATCTTGATTCTGCAGCGCAGGTACCCGAGAAAGACGATTGATTTGTTCAATATTGAGTTGATGCGCTGCCAAGATACGAGTGACCTGAGCCAACTGCTCGGCTGTCAACTGCCGAGCCAATAACGTAATAATGTAACGCGCATGCTGTTGTTGCGTCATTAACGCGGCATAACTTTCTTCACTAATGGCCTTAAAACTTAACATGACACCCCATTGAGAAGCGCTAAAAACCAGCTGCTTCAACATAGCAGCAGAATCAACACCTTCTGGTATTTCTAGCAGCACACCCACGGTTAATGCGTTATGAATCATGGCCTGGCTGATATCCAGCACATTCACTGCATAGTGCGCCATCACTTGAGTCATTGCTGCCGTCATACCTAATTGATCCTGCCCTGCAGCATGTACCAAAATAATTTCTCGCATTACCTAATACCTCAAAAAAATATGCCTATTCCACGCTGGCTCAGATTATACTGATCCAGCTTTTTTGCACCCTAATCAACATGGCTCATATTGAACCCTTGATGAAAATAAAATCTTTACTCAGACGATTGAATTGGCAACTCAGCGGACTTCCCTTAGCACTCAAAATCGGCGCAACCGTCGCGCTGCTCGTGAGCCTCACACTCATGACCCTTTGGTTTATTCTAACTCAGCATATTGGTCAACTGATTCATCAACAATCCGATGCCTTCGGGCATGCCATGTCACAACAAATGGCAGACGCCGCAGCAGAACCCTTGTTAGCAGAAGATTCGCTCAGTCTCAAAGTGCTTGTTAACAAAGTCACTAACAAATCCATTATTACCGACGCTTATATTTTAGATAATCATCATCAATTATTAGCAGCATCTAGCAAACATCCCGTTACTTACTACTTAGACAAAACAAAAACGCCAAACACATTTAACCGCTACACAGTCTATGCTGTTCCTATTGAGTTCCAAAAAGTACAAGCAGGATTTGCTTACTTAGTCATTGATGAACAATTTATTCACGATACCTTGCGTCAAGGTTTAATGTGGATGTTAGCAATAACACTCGGAATTTTATCACTCAGCATTATTTTAGCTGGCTTCTTAGCTCGACACATTACCGTTCCTATTAAACAATTAAAATTTGCTAATGAACGCATTCGTCAAGGCGATTTGGACTATCGAATTCAACAAACGCGACATGACGAAATAGGGGTATTAATGGAAAGCTTTAATATCATGGCAGAAGAACTTAAGGAAAAACAAAAAATTCGCACGACATTTGACCGTTATTTCGATCCTAATATTGCCAATAATATTTTAACTAACCGATCGGGTGTCTTGATTCCAACCCAATATGTCAAAGCCAGTGTATTATTCGTTGACATGGTTAATTTTACCACCATGTGTGAACAAAATTCGCCAGAAACGGTCGCGCACTTACTCAATACTTATTACACTTTAATTCAACGCGCCAGTAGTTTCTATCGCGGAACACTAGATAAATTTATTGGTGACGGCGCGATGATTCTTTTTGGCGTTCCCACCTACAACGCTCGGCATGGCTTTCATGCTGTGTGTTGTGCGCAATTAATTTTAGGATTAGTAGAGCAACTGAACCAACACAGACGAACTTGTGACCAACCTACCTTAGAGTTTCGTTTAGGATTACATTGCGGCTCCATGTTGGCGGGCAGTATTGGTGGCGAAGCACGCCTACAATATACAGTTGTGGGTGATACGGTAAACATGGCTTCTCGTCTTTGCAGCGAAGGCAAAGCTGGGAAATTAACGATTAGCAAGGAAGTTTTTGATGCTTGCCAAGGTGAAACAAAATTAATCACTGGTGAAGAACATCAACTACAACTAAAGGGTAAAGCGCTCAAAGTGAATGCTTATGTCGTTCATCAATTAAAAGCTGAATATCAAATACGGCTTCAACATCAAATTATTTCTATTAGCCAATGCTTAATTGACGAACAAGCGCCTCGATCTCGCGCTCATCATGAACCCACCCATGCTTAATCGATTGATTATTCTTTGTTTCTGTTTGAGCCTAGAGGGTTGCAGTCATCTCTACCAACATACCAACACCACGCTTTCCATTCCTGCCGATATTGATCGATCAGAACGCTACTTTGCAGCTCACCTCAAAGCATTACAAAGCGAAAGTCTATGGATTCAAAATCAATTAATCTATCTGTCCTCGATCGATCCAAAACCACGACCTCATTCATTAATGCATACCGAAGCAAATCGGCTACAAACACGCCAAGAAAAATTGATCTCTCTTTTATCCAAACAAGCGCAATTAGCGCTGGAGCACGACGATCCAATCACTGCACAAAATTTGTTGGAAACTTTATTGCAATTACCACTTACCGATTCAGATAAACAGATCATCGCATCACTACAACAAAAACTCGTCACACAACAATTAAAAGCAATGCCAACGTCCACTAAAAATCCAGACTTACTTACTCAAAACAAAATGACCATGGTGATAACCATGCCTAAAAATATGTTGATGCCCATGCCATTAACCAAACATCGACCACACACCACACGCCAATCACCACTGAGAGCAGTACAACAAGCATTGACAGAAAAAAATCTAAAACGCCTGCAAAAAGAGCTCGATCAATTAAACACGCGCACTGATTTAACCTTTTCTGAAAAACTCCAAATCCTACAATTACGCATGTATCTCAATCAGCAACTCTCTCAACTAGATGCACAAGCGGATCGATTTTATCAAGAAGGGCAAGTCGATGAAGCTTATAGCATTTGGAAAGTATTGAGCGATATTAACCCACGAGATGGATTACTAAAAGCGAAGGAAATGCGCGCCAAAACAGTGCTGTCTAATTTAAAAAATTTGCAGGAAAAAAATAACAAAAGCAATCAAACAACAGACGCACAAACCTCTCATTAAAATAATATCTAATGTAAATTTTTTCGTAGTAAATTTTCTAAATCTGGTTTTAAACCAATCGTTTTCCCCTGCAAAATGGCCGCCTCTAAAGATGTATGACGTGATTGAACCTGATAAATAGCCCATAAAAATCCAACTCGATTCCCCGACATACAATGAATTAATAAAGGATAATTTTTTTGATCTTCTACCATTGTTTTGAAGATAGAAAGCTGTTGTGCATTAGGCCAGACATAACCAATAGGAAGGTTATAATAATGCAAATTCCGACTTTCTAAACGCGCTCTTTCATCTGCAACGCCCTCATCTGGCAAACGTAAATCCAGTATCATTTTAAATCCTAAAGCGGTTAGCTCCACCGCAGCAGAGGGATTTAATCGACCAGCTGTAGCAATTTGCGGCGTTTGACGGTTGTAGTGATAGATTTGCTCACTCACCAAATCACCAAAAGGCACCTCAGCATTACTCACTGTTAACGCTGCACCATAAACCCATCCAGAAAAAATAAAACTACCACCTAACAAAAAACTGAATATAGCTCGCATAGAAATCTTGCTCCCATTATTTCTTTAACACTTCAACATTCGTTACCTTTTGAAATCCCTTCGGCAAATTCATACCACGTTTGCCTCGACTCATAAGATAATGACTGAGTTCTTTTTTAGTGAGCTCTAGTTTTCTTTTGCCGGCTTCAATGCGAACGACATCACCAGGACTCATCACTCTTAGATAAGCGACAAACTCCTCTCGAGCCTGTGCACGTACAGCAGGAATGGCAATCATTTTATTACCTTTTCCTTTATTCAGCTCAGGTAATTCAGTGACTGGAAATACTAACATTTTACCTTCATTACTAATGACAACGACCCAATCTTTTTCCATATCAGCAATCGCTATTGCCGGTAGCGCATAAGCACCTTTTGGTACGGTAAGCACCGCCTTCCCCGTTTTATTTTTGGTCAGCAACTCCCCCAACTTCACCACGAAGCCATAACCGACATCACTGCAAAATAACACCAGCTGTGATTCGATGCCCATCAGCACATTTTGAAAAGTAGCGCCCGATTCCGGATTTAAACGCCCAGTCAGCGGCTCTCCTTGCCCTCTAGCAGAGGGCAATCCATGCACAGGTAAACTATAAGATCGACCATTTGAATCAATAAAAATAGCCATTTCATTGCTACGACCATAGGCTACTGATAAAAATTCATCGCCCGCTTTATAGCTTAAACTGGCAGGATCAATTTCGTGTCCTTTTGCTGCACGAACCCAACCTTTTTGCGACAACACAACGGTCATAGGTTCAGCAGCTATCAAACTATTTTCAGGTAACGTTTTAGCTTCTGCTCTTTCAATAATGGGAGAACAACGAGCATCACCAAATTTTTCAGCATCGGCTTTAATTTCTTGAATAATAGTTTTTTTCAATCGCGTTGCAGAACCTAATATTTTAATAATTTCATCACGTTCTTGCATTAATGCTTTTTGCTCATCACGAATTTTAATTTCTTCTAACTTAGCTAATTGGCGCAAACGAATACTTAAAATTGCATCTGCTTGAATATCACTTAGCTGAAATCTCTGCATTAACGCTAATTTCGCATCATCCTCCGTACGAACAATGCGAATGACTTCATCAATGTTTAAATAGGCGGCTAAATAGCCGTCTAAAATATGTAATCGCTCATTGACCTCATCCAAGCGAAATTGAAATCGTCGACGCACAGTTTCCGTTCTAAAAACCAACCATTCATTTAATAAAACTAACAAACCCTTGACTTGGGGACGACCATCAATGCCAATCACATTAATATTCACACGATAAGTTTTTTCCATATCGGTGCTCGAAAATAAATGGGACATCAATGGTCCAATTTCTACTCGATTAGAACGAGGAATAATGACCAATCGCGTTGGATTTTCATGATCTGATTCATCTCGCAAATCGGCAATCATAGGTAATTTTTTATTTTGCATCTGCTGCGCTATTTGTTCCATCACCTTAGCACCAGAAACTTGATAGGGCAGTCCAGTAATAACAATGTCACCGTCTTCTTCCGTATAAACGGCACGCATTTTAAAGGTACCTTTCCCACTGGCATATAATTCTAATAATTCTCGCCTTGGTGTAATTATTTCAGCCTCTGTTGGTAAATCAGGCCCCTGAATAAACTGACAAATATCCTCCAAAGACGCCTTAGGATTTTCCAACAAATAAATACAAGCTGCAGCTATCTCTCGCACATTATGCGGAGGAATATCCGTAGACATACCCACAGCAATACCCGTCGTACCATTGAGCAAGACATTGGGTAATCGAGCGGGTAATAATTTAGGCTCCTTCAAAGTCCCATCAAAATTGGGTTGCCACTCCACCGTGCCCTGACCCAACTCAGACAACAATAACTCAGAAAAAGCAGACATGCGCGCTTCGGTATAACGCATGGCAGCAAAGGACTTTGGATCATCTTGACTGCCCCAATTGCCCTGACCATCCACCAATGGATAACGATAACTAAAGGGTTGCGCCATTAATACCATGGCTTCATAGCAAGCAGAATCTCCATGAGGATGGAACTTACCCAACACATCACCGACGGTGCGCGCTGATTTTTTATGCTTGGCGTTGTCTTTTAAGCCCAGTTCCGACATTGC
>JAHFSE010000019.1 GCA_023265895.1 Gammaproteobacteria bacterium | reverse complement strand
TGATGTTAATAATTTTCACCGGCAAGTTGTATTGCAAACAAGTGGATAATTCCTGAATGTTCATTTGAATACTGCCTTCGCCCGTCACGCAAGCAACCGTTGCATCAGGATAGGCAACCAGTGCGCCCATAGCTGCCGGCAAACCAAAACCCATAGTGCCCAAACCACCCGAATTTAACCATTGACGTGGTCGCTTAAACGGATAATAGAGCGCAGCAAACATTTGATGCTGCCCCACATCGGATGTCACAATCGCCTCACCTTGAGTGGCTTGATATAAACTACGCACCACTTGTTGAGGCATAATTTGGCCCGTAGGTGCTTGCCCATAAGCCAAACAGTCTCGTGAACGCCATTCTTCAATTTGGCTCCACCAGTGTTTTAATGCGGCCGCATTAAATGCGATGTTATTAATTTTTATTACGCTGAGCATTTCAGTTAAAACTGAATTCAATGAACCCACAATAGCAATATGCGCCGCAACGGTTTTCGAAATCGAAGTCGGATCAATATCCACCTGAATAATATGTGCATTAGGGCAAAATTTCGCAGGATTATTGGTCACGCGATCATCCAATCGTGCACCCAAAGCAATAATACAATCACTGTGATGCATCGCCATATTGGCTTCGTAGGTACCATGCATGCCTAACATACCAACGAATTGTTTATCTTCACCCGGAAATGCGCCCAAGCCCATGAGGGTGTTAGTGACGGGAAAACCCGTAAGCTTAGCCAGTGTGATTAATTGCTCACTGGCATTACCTTGTACCACACCACCACCAGAATAAATCATCGGCCGTTTGGCCTGCGCCATCAAAGCTAAAGCTTTTTGAATTTGTTCCGCAGCACCCTGCTCTGCTGGATGATAAGAGCGCAAATGAATTTCCTGCGGAAAAATATAGTCCACTTTATGGTGGGGATCCGTCATATCTTTCGGAATATCCACCAATACAGGGCCGGGTCGGCCGGTGGTCGCAATATAAAAAGCCTTTGCAATCAGTTCAGGAATCTCACCGGCATGACGAACGGAAAAACTGTGCTTCACGATGGGCCGGGAAACGCCAACAATATCGGTTTCTTGGAACGCATCATTACCAATTAAATGGCTGGGTACGTTACCGGTAATGATCACCAATGGAATGGAATCCATATAGGCCGTCGCAATACCCGTCACTGTATTCGTTGCACCAGGGCCAGAAGTTGCTAAAGCAACGCCGGGGCGCCCTGTAGCACGCGCATAACCATCGGCTGCATGAACTGCCGCTTGCTCGTGACGAACCAAAACATGACGCACACGATCTTGCCGAAATAACGCGTCATAAATATGTAATACCGCGCCGCCTGGATAGCCAAAAATCACATCCACCCCTGCATCAGCAAGCGCGCGCATGACCATTTCTCCACCAGACAGTAATTCCACGACGTCACCTTTATAATATTTCAATATTTCAGCAAAACTCCCCCCACAAGCCTCAAATTCAGAAGCACATTTCAATTCAAAGGGGGAGCGAATAAATTGGAACGGGGAATTCTGCCAGGAATCGGGCAATTGTCAACTTTGGGCACATAATAAACACCCATCTATGTCAGCAAACACCGCAACATCACTTGATTATGAGTCTAGATTTTCAGTACACTGTGCGCCTTACCACTCACTTGAAAGCCTGGCTTTTATTCGCTTAACTCATTCCAGTGCCTAAAGCATTTATCTATTACAAGGGGTCTCTTATGGCGCGGGTTACCGTGGAAGATTGTTTAGAAAACGTAGAAAACTGTTTTGAGCTGGTGTTGATTGCTGCCCGTCGAGCACGAGAACTGGCCAATTCGGGCAAAGACCCCTACGTCAATTGGGAAAATGACAAACCAACTGTTGTTGCGTTAAGAGAGATTGCTGAGGGTTATGTAGATCGCAGTATTCTAGATGCGCGTCATGAGCGAGGCGGACGTTTGCGTGCCTCCACCTTTTCCACTGAGTTATCTGTCAGCGAAACTACTCAGGTGCAACACGATGAAGATCCCAACCCATTTCAAGAATAGAACACAGCGGATAGGCTCTGTTTTAGTCTGCCGAAATACCCTCATGGTTGTTATAGCACGATGCTGACTTCTGTTCAGACAGAACCAGGCGTCGCTGCTCCAGATCCTCTTTTAGACAGTCTGCTCACACAGCTGGATTATTTTAACACTGAGCAACGCCAGTTAGTCATTCAGGCTTATGCCTTTTCCCAAGCAGCCCATCAAGGACAATACCGTCGCAGCGGGGAACCTTATATCACCCACCCTGTCGCAGTAGCCGGCATTTTGGCGGATATGAAGATGGATGCGCAGAGCCTCATGGCTGCATTACTGCACGACGTGATTGAAGACTGTTTATTTACTAAAGAAAATATTGCGCAGGAATTTGGTCATACCGTTGCAGATTTAGTCGACGGTGTCAGTAAAATCTCTGCTATTAATTTTGAATCTCGCAAAGTTCAGCAAGCAGAAAATTTTCGCAAAATGGTTTTGGCTATGACCAAAGACATTCGCGTCATTTTAGTGAAGCTGTCCGATCGATTGCATAACATGCGAACGTTACAAGTATTAAACCCAGAAAAACGCCGACGCATTGCTACCGAATCATTAGAAATTTACGCCCCCATCGCCAATCGATTAGGCATGAATAATATTCGAGTGGAATTTGAAGATTTAGGATTCGCTGCACTCTACCCCATGCGCGCCCCATTGATTAAGAAAGCGGTTAAAAAAGCCCGCGGTCATCGCAAAGAATTAATGCATACCATTGAAGCGGCGATTGAACAGCGCCTGTCACAAGAAAATCTAACAGCACGCGTCATCGGCCGTGAAAAACATCTCTACAGCATTTATCAGAAAATGAAAACACAACGCAAATCATTTTCACAAATCATGGATGTCTATGGTTTCCGGATTATCACTGACAGCGTGAATATGTGTTATCGAATTCTAGGCGCCATTCATAATTTATATAAACCCATTCCCGGTCGCTTTAAAGATTATATTGCGATTCCTAAAGCCAACGGATACCAATCACTCCACACAACATTGAAGGGATCCAGCGGTGTTCCCATTGAAATTCAAGTACGCACAGAAGAAATGGATGCTATGGCGAATAATGGCATTGCAGCCCACTGGTTATATAAATCCGAAACTCAATTTAATAAAGAAACTCAATCGTCACGGGCCAGAGAATGGTTAAAAGGTTTATTAGAATTACAAAAAAGTGCTGGGAATTCTTTAGAATTTATCGAGAGCGTCAAAATCGATTTATTCCCTGATGAAGTTTATGTATTCACACCTAAAGGTAACATTCTAGAATTACCCGTGGGCGCTACAGCGGTTGATTTTGCCTACACAGTCCATACTGATGTGGGCAATCGTTGCATTGCAGCACGCATTGATAATCGATTATCACCGCTCAGCGTTCCACTACAAAGTGGTCAAACGGTAGAAATTATTACGACTAAAAATGCTTGCCCCAATCCACTATGGCTCAGCTTTGCGGTCACTGCTAGAGCACGATCCAGCATTCGACACGCACTCAAACATCAACAACGATCTGAATCTATTGCTTTAGGAAAAACATTGCTCGAAAAAGCGTTACAAAGTTTCCATCAAAATTGGCATGCGATTTTACCTGCAAAACAAAAAGCAACATTGAAGGAATTAAATCTATCCACCTTTGATGATTTATTAGAAGACATTGGCTTGGGCAATCGGATGGCGCCATTAATTGCACGCCGATTAATTGCAGAAGGCGATCATATGGAGGATGCCGCTGCAACCACATCACATCCCTTAATGATTCACGGCACTGAAGGTTTAGTCATTCATTTTGCCAAATGCTGTCGTCCTATTCCTGGAGATCCTATTATCGGTTTCCTCAGCCCAGGGAAAGGCATGGTGATTCACTTAGATGCTTGCCGCAATTTATCCAATGAATTAAAAGAACATCCAGATAAATGCCTTGCTGTGAATTGGGCATCCCCCATTGAAGGAGAATTTTTGGCGGGCTTGCGCATTGAAATGGAAAATAAACGCGGCGTCCTTGCAAATTTAGCCACCATTATTTCTGACAGCGGCGCTAATATTGAATCCATTCACATGGGTGAAAAAGATGCGCGCCTCAGCATTATCCACGCTGTATTAGGCGTCAAACATCGCGTCCATTTAGCCCGCGTCATTAAACGTCTGCGCGCTGCACAGTCCGCCATAAAAATCACTCGCATTAAAGGTTAATTCAACCTATTTCATTTAAGACATACCATACTTTAGGAGCTGCCATGTCAAAACGACAAATCATCACTACGCCTAACGCACCACAAGCTATTGGCACTTATTCGCAAGCGGTTAAAATAGGTTCTTGCGTTTATTTATCTGGACAAATTCCGTTAGATCCCCACTCCATGACTTTAGTCGATCACAGCATGGAAGCAGCCATTGAACGGGTATTTCTCAATTTAAAAGCCGTTTCTGAAGCTGCGGGTGGCACACTCAATCACATCGCAAAATTAAATATTTATCTTACAGATCTCAATCATTTTGCTTTAGTGAATCAAATCATGGCGCAATTTTTTACGGAACCTTTTCCCGCTCGCGCAGCCGTTGGTGTGGCAGCATTACCTAAAAATGCTGCTGTTGAAATGGATGCTATTTTAGAGTTAGATAATTAATTATCCACATTGAAAATCTTTTTTCTTTTCCCTTATTTTTTTATTTTTTAGGTTATTGTCACACTCATGAATTCTATTTATCAACGTATTGCTGAAGAAATTAATGCTCACCCACAACAAATTGAAACAGCGGTTAAATTATTAGATGAAGGTGCGCGAGTCCCTTTTATTGCTCGCTACCGTAAAGAAGCCACCGGTGGATTAGATGATACACAATTACGTCATCTAGAAGAACGGCTGATGTATTTAAGAGAATTAGAAGAACGTCGCCAGACGATTTTAAAAAGTATTCAAGAACAAAATAAATTATCGCCTGAATTACAGCAAGCCATTCAATCGGCACACACCAAACAGATGTTAGAAGATCTTTATCTGCCCTATCGACCTAAGCGCCGCACCAAAGGACAAGCGGCCATTGAAGCAGGGATATTACCCTTAGCAGAGACTTTGTTAGCAGATCCACAGCAAGATCCCATGATACTTGCAGAAAATTATTTAAATGCAGAACAAGGATTCACTGACAGTAAATTGGTATTAGAGGGCGCAAAATTTATTTTGATGGAACAGTTTGCGGAAAATCCGCAGCTCATTATGGCGCTCAGAGATAAGCTCCGACAACAGGCTGTTTTAACCGCTTGCGCACCGGAAGATAAACGTGATCCAAAATCAAAATTCAAAGATTATTTCGATTACCAAGAAGCTTGGCATAAAATTCCTGCTCATCGCGCATTGGCTTTATTTCGCGCTAGGAAAGAAGGCATCGTCAGACTCAGCTTAGAGCTACCCGAAATTGATACTCAAATAACCCATCCCTGCGAACAGCTGATTGCCCATTATCAAAATATTCAGTTTGCGCAACGACCCGCTGACGCCTGGCTTGCGGAAGTTGTTCGTTGGACTTGGAAAGTCAAACTCTCAACACAATTAGAAAATGAATTATTAACTGAATTAAAGGAAGCCTCGGAACTAGAGGCCATGCGCGTATTTGCAACCAATTTAAAAAATCTGCTCATGGCAGCACCGGCGGGAAATAAAGTGACCTTAGGATTGGATCCTGGATTGCGCACCGGCGTTAAAGTGGCTGTGGTTGATAGCACCGGTCAACTGTTACATTACACTGCGTTATTTCCTCACGCACCACAAAATGAATGGGATAAATCACGAGCAATATTAGCGGGTATTTGCCAAGAATATTCGGTGGATTTAATTAGTATTGGCAACGGTACTGCTTCGCGAGAAACCGATCGATGGGTGCAAGATTTATTTAAAACACACCCAGAGATTAAAGCAAAAAAAATTGTGGTCAGTGAAGCAGGTGCATCGGTTTATTCTGCTTCTGCATTGGCAGCAGAAGAATTTCCTAATGTGGATGTCTCTTATCGCGGCGCAGCATCCATTGCGCGACGATTACAAGATCCGTTGGCGGAGTTAGTAAAAATTGATCCAAAATCCATTGGTGTTGGCCAATATCAACACGATGTGAATCAGGCTAAACTAGCGCGTTCACTTGACAATGTGGTCGAAGATTGTGTCAATGCCGTTGGCGTAGATGTGAATACCGCTTCACCGGCCTTGTTAGCACGAGTGGCTGGATTAAATTCAGCGATTGCCACACAGATTGTTAATTATCGCAATCAACAAGGCGCATTTTTAAATCGCCAACAATTCACTCAAATTCCACGGTTAGGGCAAAAAACATTCCAGCAAGCAGCCGGTTTTTTAAGAATAGCTAACGGCAACAATCCATTGGACGCTTCTGCGGTGCATCCAGAGTCTTATTCTATTGTTGAAGCTATCGCAAAACATTACCACATTGATGTGAAAAAATTGCTTGATGATAAATCGATACTTCAACAGGTAGATCCAAAACTTTTTATTACCGAACAATTTGGTTTACCCACCTTAATCGATATTTTGAAAGAATTAGAAAAACCCGGCCGAGATCCGCGCCCCGATTTTGTGATGCCGCAATTTAAAGACGAAGTGAATGATCTGAATGATTTAAAAGTCGATATGATTTTAGAAGGGGTTGTGACTAACGTGACTAACTTCGGTGCATTTATTGATGTGGGTGTACACCAAGATGGCTTAGTTCATATATCAGCGCTGTCACATACTTTTGTAAAAAATCCTCATGATGTGGTAAAAACTGGACAAATTGTGAAGGTCAAAGTGACTGAACTAGATTTAGCCCGGAAACGCATTGGTTTAAGCATGAATTTGGAAGTCACTTCAACACCGATTAACAAACCAACCACGACACTATCGACACAAAAACCTGCGCAGAAAAAAATGCAAAAACCTCATAGCTCTACGACGCCAGAAAAACCGGCAAGCAATAATACTTTTGCTGCTTTGTTTGCGCAGGCAAAACCCTTACGAAAATAAATTACATGATGTCATTACGCTTAAATATCAGATCCCAAACACCGTGTCCTAATTTTAAACCACGGGTTTCGAATTTAGTCCGCGGCCGTACCGTAGCTTGCTGAAAAAAATCTCCGCTAGCCGATTGATTGATAAATTGAGGATGGTGATTAAACACAGCTAACATGTGCTGTGCATAGTCCTGCCAATCAGTAGCAAGATGAATATAGCCTGAAGGTTTTAATTTTTGCGCAATTAAATCGGCAAAAACAGGCTGTACTAAACGACGTTTATGATGTCTTTTTTTATGCCAAGGATCAGGAAAAAATAAATGAATGCCGGTTAAGCTGCCATTAGAAATATGGCGGGTTAATACATCCATGGCATCCGCACTGATGACACGAATCTGGTTTAATTTTTTTTCAGAAATGCCCTGCAATAAACGACCAACGCCAGGGCGATGCACTTCAATACCCAAAAAATTGGTTTCAGGCATCGCCGTTGCCATGGTTAATAAACATTGTCCATCGCCAAAACCAATTTCCATAACAACAGGATGTTGATTGCCAAATACAGATTGAAAATCTAACTGCATTTCAGGTGTTTCAAAAACTAACATCCACTGTGATGAAAACGCATCTAACGCATGCTGTTGGCTGGATGTTAAACGACCTTGGCGACGAACAAAACTGCGAATGGTGCGTAAAGGCCGGAAATCTTCTGTCATAACACGCCCTAAAAAAAGATCCCGCTGAGAGGTGAGGAAGCAGAAGCATATAATTTCTTTTCCATACGACCCGCAAGAAAGGCTTCCCGCCCTGCAGCTACTGCTTTATTCATAGCAGAAGCCATTAAAATAGGCTGTTTTGCTTTAGCAATTGCGGTGTTCATCAACACACCAGCACACCCTAATTCCATCGCAACGGCAGCATCAGAAGCGGTGCCCACACCCGCATCCACAATAATAGGCACTTTAGCGTCTTCCAAGATCAGTAATAAATTATGCGGATTACGGATTCCTAAACCAGAACCAATCGGTGCGGCCAACGGCATGACTGCCACGCAGCCCATACTTTCTAATTCTTTGGCAACAATCGGATCATCACTGGTATACACCATCACTTGAAAACCATCGTCAATTAATTTCTGCGCCGCAATTAATGTTTGTGTTATGTGAGGAAATAAAGTTTTCTCATCACCCAATACTTCTAATTTCACCAAGCGATGCCCATCCAATAATTCACGGGCTAACTGGCAAGTACGCACAGCATCTTGAGCGGTATAACAACCCGCAGTATTGGGTAAAATGGTGTAGTGTTCTGGAGAAATAACCTCTAACAAATTGGGCTCATCAGCATGTTGACCAATATTGGTTCGACGCACAGCAACCGTCACAATTTCAGCGCCGGATGCAATAATTGCAGCAGCGGTTTGTTCTAAATTGGTATATTTTCCAGTGCCAATCAATAAACGGGATTGATAAGCACAACCGGCAATCATCAATGGATCATTCATACATTTCACTCAATAAATTAACCGCCACCAATGGCAGTTACTATTTCCAGTTGATCTTGTGATTTTAAATGGGTTTGCTCATATTGACTGCGCGGCAAAATCATTTGATTCAGCTCCACAGCAATACGTTGTTGCGCTAAATTTAATTGCATGACTAATTCAGCCACACTGAGCTGAGCCGATACGAGAGACGGCTTACCATTTAAAATAATCGTGATTGAGTTCGTCATTTTCTCAACTTCCAATAAAAAAGCCATGGAGAATATCCATGGCTTTTTTCATAAAGTGGCAACCCGCTCACGCTGAATTCAGCGCTAGCAAGCCTCCAGCATGAGGTAACAAAGCCGCCTTGAGTTTTTTCATCGCGCTTTTCTCAAGCTGACGAATGCGTTCGGCAGAAACATTATATTTCGCTGCCAAATCATGCAAGGTTGATTTTTGATCCGCCAACCAACGCTGACTTAAAATATCTCGACTGCGCTCATCTAAAGCATTTAATGCTGTGTGCAAGTGTTCACTGCCACTTTCTTCACCATGAGATGATTCATATTGCAATGCTGGGTCACTACGCTTGTCTTCCAAGTAATAGACTGGCGCAGTCGAAATCTTATCTTCATCATCATCCGCATGACCATCAAATGCGGCATCATAGGCAGCAAGACGACCTTCCATTTCCCGAACATCAGCCGGCGCCACATTTAAATCAGTCGCAATGGCATCAATCTCAGCCAACGTCAGTCGACCCAAACGCTTTTTAGCACTTCGCAAATTAAAAAATAATTTACGCTGCGCTTTGGTGGTAGCAATTTTTACAATGCGCCAGTTGCGAATAACATATTCGTGAATTTCTGCTTTGATCCAATGGACGGCAAAGGAAACCAACCGAACTCCTACATTTGGGTCAAACCGCTTAACAGCTTTCATGAGACCCACATTGCCTTCTTGTATTAAATCAGCTTGCGGCAATCCATAACCCGAATAGCTTCGCGCAATGTGTACGACAAAACGCAAATGCGCCAATACAAGCTGACGCGCTGCTTCTAAATCTTTTGCTTGGAAATAACGTTCTGCCAACGCCTTCTCTTGATCTGCTGTCAGTAAGGGGAAAGTGTTGACTGAAGTAATATAGGCATCCAGGTTAGCACCCGGTACCATAGAAAAAACCGCTGGTTGTAAGGCTTTATTCATGGCTATCCACTCCTGTTAACTCACAAACTATCCGCTTGTGATTTTCGACGGTCATAATTCTAGCACTGCTTAGATCCGTCTGTTAAGTGAAAATCACGTTATTGCGGTTCTACCGAATTAAGATGCCGAATCACCGCTAACCAGGCGCCTAACATGCCTAGCGCTGCACTGGTAACAAGGAGGATCGCAGTAAAAGCAACGCCTGGATACACCTGCTCTACCCGCGCTTCAAACAACATGAGGACCTGATGCCAGGGTTGAGATAACCAAAGATTAATCGCTAAAACCACCATCAGAGCGACACCGCCCCCTAATAGGCCATACCAAAAACCAGAATAGAGAAAAGGCCGACGGACAAATCCATTAGTCGCACCGATTAACTTAGCCACTTGAATTTCTTCTCGGCGTCCTTCAATCATTAAACGCACCACACTGACGACCACCAATAAAACGGTAACGGCCAAACTGAGAGTGACTGCCCATAACACCGACTGCCCCAAGGCCAGTAATGCATGCAACCTGCGCAGCCATTGTTCATCCAGCTGAACGTCGTCCACTTCAGCACGGGCCAGTAGCTGTGTTTTCAATGCCGGTAACAGGCTGTCTTGCCCAGTGGAAGGCTCAACCTTTAATACTGCAGGTAAGGGATTCGCATCGAGATCGTCTAAATGAAATCCCGAAGCTGTTTTAAACTCTGCCAAAGCTTGATCCGGCGTAATCAAAACAACCTGAGCAACGCCAGGCTGCTCCATTAGCCATGCCTGAACTTGATTTGCCTGCCACAAGGTTTGACCGGGTTTGATATAAACTAACAACTGCGCTTGTTGATTCCAATTTTTTAAAAAGGCATCCCCTTGCTGCAATAACAAAGTCATTTGTGCTGGCAGTATCCATGCTACAGCAATGACGATAATCGTTAGTATCGATAAAAAAGGCGTCAACCATAATCGATGATAACTTTCCCTTAAAGCACGCTGATGTTGTTGCCATAAGCTGCGCGTTCCAGCGCCTTCTACGGCTTGAGCCGCTGCTGCTTTACGCCCCCACATAATCCGTCCCCTCAGATTGATCCACTTCCGCCTCCGTGACTGAAGGCTGTTTCGACGTATTTTTCTCAACCATGCCATCGGCTACCAGCTGGCCATTTTCCAATCGCAAAACACGATGAGCATAACTAGATAACAACATAGGGTCATGGGTCGCAATTAAAACGCACACACCGATTTGGCTAAATTGACGAAATAATTCCATAATCTCTTTGGCCAATTTAGGATCTAAATTACCCGTCGGCTCATCGGCTAATAAAAATTTAGGTTTATTGACAACTGCACGCGCAATACCCACACGCTGCTGTTCACCGCCCGATAGAAAGAGTGGATTAAAAGATTCTTTGCCTGACAAACCTACTTTATCCAATGCAGCACGAACACGTCGTTTAATTTCTGCATCATGATAACCCGCAATTTCTAGGGGTAAAGCCACATTCGCCGCGACATCTCGATCAAACAACAAATGATGATCTTGAAATACCACGCCCAAACTGCGCCGATAATAAGCAATTTCATGCGACTTCAATTGACTGAGATTACGACCACCAACTAGAATTTCTCCTTGAGTCGGTTTAGCTAACGAAGCAATTAATTTCAGCAAAGTACTTTTACCGGCGCCTGATGCACCGGTTAAAAATACCAACTCACCCGGTTTCAGAGTAAAGGAAATATTGTCTAAAGCTAAATAATCTTGTCGATAAATTTTGCTGACATTTTTAAATTCAATCATGGGAACACAATGCCTGTACAAATGCGCGGGCTTGAAATGGACGCAAATCATCCACCTGCTCACCCACGCCGATATAACTCACTGGAATACCAAATTGCTCACACAACGCAAAGGCAACACCACCTTTTGCGGTACCATCCATCTTAGTTAATACAATGGAATTCAGATGCATCGATTGATGAAATTCACGCACTTGATTGACCGCATTCTGCCCAGTACTCGCATCGACTACCAACATCACCTCATGGGGCGCATCGGCATCTAATTTTTGCAATACACGTTTAACTTTTTTAAGTTCCTCAATCAAGTGGGATTTATTATGGAGACGACCCGCAGTATCTGCAATCAAGATATCAATACCACGGGCTTTTGCTGCTTGAAATGCATCAAAAATAACGGAAGCACTATCGGCTCCCGTTGCTTGAGCAATAACCGGTACCTCATTACGCTGTCCCCAAATTTTTAATTGCTCAACAGCAGCAGCACGAAAAGTATCGCCTGCCGCCAACATTACGGAATGACCACGCTGTTGAAAACGCTTGGCTAATTTCCCAATGGTAGTTGTTTTCCCCACACCGTTGACACCCACAACTAACAAAACATAGGGATGGACGGGTAATTCATTGCGCTCCAATGGCGAAGTAATTGGCACATGAATAATTTCAAATAACACCTGCTCCAAACAAAGACGCACTTGATGCGGATCTTTTAACCAAGCAGGATTCATGCGTGATTGCAAATGCTGAAGAATTTTTTGACTCGCGCTGACGCCCACATCTGCGGACAATAATTGCGACTCAATCTGTTCTAATAAATCTGCATCCAGGACTAGCTTACCCTGAAATAAATGCACAATACCTTCCGTCAATCCTTGCCGAGTACGCTGCAACCCTTGCTTCAATCGTTGAAATAAATGAGACTCCGCAGTCGGCGTATTAACAGATGGCGTAGCAGACACGACTTGAGGTGATTCAACCACAGAAAAGCGGGGTTCAACGGATGGTTTAAGCTGCGTTACCGCTCTGGTTTTTTTAAGCGGCTGCACAAAATAGCTGCGGAATAATTGCTGCTCATTTATTTCCACTGCAGTAGCTGCTGAGCTCCAAACATACCTGTTTGTAAATCGCACACGAAAAAGCATTTGCTCAACACTGGCTGCATGAAAAGCAAGATTTGATTTCGTCATCATTGTTACCTAAATTAAGCGCCCGCTGAGTCTTGCATTACAAGCAACCACTCACCACAATAGCCAATCAAATTCATTAGACTGAGTTGATTCTGGAAAATTCGTTCTCTAACGAGAGATCTATCATAACCAATGCAAGGCTAACTCGCATGCAAATCTTACTGAGTTTTTTGCCCAAACGAACATTACTTTTTTCAATATTCTTTTTTGCTTGTTATTTTTTACCCATGACATTGGGTTGGAGTGAAGTTGCTACCACACCTGCACCTAAACCAACACCACAATTATTTAAACCTACGCAACCACCGACTCGTGAATTTCAACTCAGCAATGGCCTAAAATTAATTGTACGAGAAGATCATCGTGCACCTGTCGCCATTTTTCAAATTTGGTATCGCGTTGGCTCAAGCTATGAACCTCTAGGATTAACCGGCATTTCTCATATCCTTGAACATATGATGTTCAAAGGCACCAACCGATTAAAACCAGGAGAATTTTCTCGTCGAGTGGCTGAATATGGTGGCGTAGAAAATGCCTCCACCACTCGAGATTACACCGTCTATTACGAGCTATGGGAAGCCAGTCGTATGCCCATCAGTTTTGAATTAGAAGCGAATCGAATGCAACATGCCGCATTTATTGCGCAAGAATATAACAAAGAATTGAATGTGGTGATGGAAGAAAGACGCATGCGTACAGACGATGACCCACAAGCCAAAACCTATGAACGTTTTATGAAAGCGGCCTATGTGGTCAGCCCCTATCAACAACCCGTGATTGGCTGGATGGAAGATATTAGCCGCATGAATTTGGAAAAAGTTAAACTCTGGTATCAAACCTGGTATGCACCTAATAATGCAACCATTGTGATTGTCGGTGATGTAAAAGCAGAAGCAATGGCTGCACTGGCGCAACGTTATTTTGGTGCTATTCCCGCTAAAAAATTACCCGAACCACCTTCCGTTCGAGAAATTGATACCTTGGGTGAACGCCGTTTGCAAATTCAATTGCCCGCTAAATTACCCACCTTATTTATGGCTTACAATGTCCCCAGTTTAGTAACGGCAAAAGATCCTGCGGAAGCCTATGCACTGCGAATGTTAGCAGGCATTCTCGACAGCGGTCATAGTGCGCGCATCGAAACGCAGCTGGTGCGCAAGCAACAAATTGCCGCTAGTGCAGGCGTTGATTATTCGCTCTTTATTCGCGGTGATTCATTACTGACTTTTTCAGGCATTCCTAATAATGGACACAGTCTTGCTGAATTAGAACGTGCTTATTTAGATCAAATGCAACAATTAAAAACCACCCTAGTACAAACAAATGAAATGGAACGCGTCAAAGCACAAGTTGTCTCATCACTGATTTACCAACAAGATTCCATCACCAGCCAAGCACAACTGCTCGGTCAATTGGAAAGTGCAGGCTTAAGCTGGCGAGTACTGAATCATTATCTAGAAAATTTGCAAAAAGTGACCCCAGAACAAATTCAGCAAGTAGCGCAAAAATATCTGACGCCTGATCGCCTCACTGTGACAAGCTTAGAACCTATCACATCTATCCAACCTAAGTAATTTTTATGAAGCACATCAATGATCTGAATCCTCAACCACCCTTTTTATTGCGCCCAAGCACATGGCTTGTTATTTTTCTAATAGCCAGTATATCCGCCGCCTGTTATTATTTTTTGTGGCGCCCACACCTGAAGAAATCCCAACCAACAATCATTCAAACAACGTTTGATTTTGTACACAACATCTCAAAAACTCAAATGCAACCGGGACGCGCCCTCAATATTCAACACTGGCAAACAACACAAGGTACGCAAGTTTATTTTGTCGCCTCACCTGAATTACCGATCGTAGATATTCGATTTATTTTTTCTGCTGGCGCTGCTCGTGATGGACAAATACCTGGCATTGCTAAGCTAACCAACGCCATGATCGGAGAAGGTACATCAACCCATACCAGCGATGAAATTGTTGCTGCTTTCGAGCAACTCGGCGCACAAGTACAAACCGATGCAGACAGAGATATGGCCGTTCTCGAATTACGCTCATTAACCCATCCAGAATATCTCCAACCCACACTCGCACTGGTTAGCGAAATCATAAGCCAACCTACTTTTCCAGCAACAGCCTTTCAACGCAATTTAAATTTAATGCGCCTTAATTTAGAGGGAGAAAAACAGGATCCAGATGCCTTAGCAGAACGCGCTCTATTTGCGCACTTATATCCTAACCATCCCTATCAAACTATGCCAGATGGCACTGTTGATAGTTTAAAAACCATCACCATCAAGGATCTACAAACATTTTATCAACGCTATTATGTTGGGAAAAATTGCACCCTTGTTATCGTTGGCGCCTTAAATCGCGCTCAAGCAGAAGCCATGGCACAACAATTAACAGCACAATTGCCAGTTGGTGAAGCACCCACTGAATTACCGAAAGCACTCGCACTGACAGCCCCCATTCAACAACATATTTCTTTCCCCAGCACGCAAACCCATATCCAATTAGCAACCTCGGGTATCACTTATAATGATGCGGATTATTTTCCTTTGCTGGTAGGCAATTATATTTTAGGTGGCGGCTCTTTTTCTTCCATTTTAAATAAAACCATTCGCCAAGATCGCGGACTTTCTTACAGTGTGTATAGTGGATTAAATCCTATGCAAGGCGGTGGACCTTTTATTATTGGATTACAAACAAAAAATGAAAGCGCTGCTGAAGCCCTGCAACTGACAAAAACCACCTTAGCGCATTTTATTGCACAAGGCCCTACAGCAGAGCAACTCAAACAAGCGAAGGAATATTTACTCGCAAGCTTTCCTATGAAAGCAGCGAGCAATGGCAGTATTCTGGATTATTTAGGCCTCATAGGCTTTTATCATTTACCCATTCAGTATCTAGAAACTTATCGAGAAAAAATCTCTCAAGTGACAATGGAACAAATCAAACAGGCTTTTGAAACTCACATTCGATTGAATCAGGCCGCAATTATTACCGTAGGCCCGAATGACATTGCTGCACCACAAAATACAGCTCACACAATACCCGTCACACTGAATCATGCCGCGCAATCTATCAGTTTATTACCCGCTCATGCCACGCAAAAAAAACTCAGCGCACACCAATAATAATCAAGTTCGTATTCTCGCCGGCCAATGGCGCGGACGACCTGTGGCATTTCCATCCATAGACAATCTGAGACCGACAGGTAGTCGTATTCGAGAAACTTTATTTAATTGGCTACAACCCCACATTGCACAAGCCACTTGTTTAGATTTATTTTCTGGCAGCGGTATTCTGAGCTTTGAAGCATTATCACGCGGCGCACAACAAGCTGTTGCAATAGATCATGCCTCACCCGTCATTCAGCAGCTACATCAACAAGCCGCTATTTTTAACACAAAAAATTTATATCCACTACAGCACAGCGCTTCTGCTTTCATACAAAAAAAACCAACGGATTGGCAACATCAATATCCGTGGATAAAATCGGAAGGTTACTCGATTATTTTTCTCGACCCTCCGTTTCAAGAAGATGTATTGACACAACTCAGCCAACAACTATCAACGCATCATTGGCTGACAAAAAATGCTTTAATTTACCTAGAAAAGAATAAACATCAAACGTTTATTCCACCGATCGATTGGATATTATTGAAAGATAAAATAGCCGGCACTGTCAGCTATCAGCTGTATCAAACAAACGCTGAACCTCCCCCCACAGCAACAACTTCTGCGTCAATAATTGCTTAGATTTTAAGGCAGCAAAGGAATCAAAAGCTAACGGATGCTGTACATCCGGCGCAATATCAGCTAACGGCCACAACACAAAGGCGCACTCAAGAATATCTGAACGAGGCAATTGAATACCACAAATTTCACCTGCCTGATGACCATACAATAAAACATCGATATCTAATGTCCGTGAACTCCATTTTTTTATTTCCGGCAATCGACCGTAACGCACCTCAATGTCTCGTAATGCTTTTAAAATACAATCTAACGATAACTCAGTTTTAACACCCACCACCATGTTTAAAAAATTAGGGCCAGAAAAACCCACTGGTTCACTTTCATAAATAGGAGAAACTGTTAGATTACCCAATAAATCCGTTAATGCCTGCAAACCTTCACGCAAATGATAGACAGGTTGAATATTGCTACCCAAGCCAAGGAATAATTGAATCGACTCTTTTGGATGCTTCACAAGATCAATCACCAAAATGAAAGAAGCTACAAATTCGCATGACGCTCTATTTCCACACCAACGGATCCCACTTGCGCAATGATATGAGGCTTCATTAAACGTAATTTAATTTTCTTCACAGGAAATTGTTGAAAAATCTGTTGCGTCAAATATTCTGCAAGACTTTCTAATAATTGAAAGTCCGATGCTTGCGTCCAAGTCATCACATGATCAGCCACCGATTGATAATCTAAGGCATGAATTAATTGATCTGTTGCAGCTGCTGGCGCGCAATCGATCGATAATTCCAATTGTATTAATAGTCGTTGTTTGATTTTTCGCTCCCACGGATTCACACCTATGGTCGCCTCCACTTTCAAATCTTGAATCAGTATTTTATCCATAAAGCATCCTTTGATTTCTATCGAAATCGCCCGTTACAATGGAGCGCTATTAAAACATAAAATCAGAGGCCTTTGCATAATGTCCTTATCCAGCTCTTGGTTATTGCTCAGTAGTTTATTGTTCAGCGCTTATTTATTGGGATCCATCTCAACAGCTGTATTGATTGGCCGAACATTAGGCATTTCCGATCTACGCCAACATGGCTCAGGCAATCCAGGTGCAACTAATGTACTACGCATTTTAGGCAAAAAAGCTGCTGTCATAACGTTGTTAGGTGATGTTAGCAAAGGCATTATTCCTATCGTTGTTGGCCGCGCCAATCATCTTTCCACACAATGGATCGACACCCTCGCCTTTATGAGTTTTTTAGGGCATTTATATCCAGTATTTTTCCGCTTTCAAGGTGGTAAAGGCGTTGCTACTGGCCTTGGTATCGTCCATCTGGTGATTTGGCCTATTGGATTAACCATGGATGCTATTTGGCTTATTGTGGCGAAATTCTGGGGTTATGCCTCATTGGCATCGATTGTTAGCTGGTTATTCGGGAGTGGCTTAGGGCTTTGGCTGGCACCACAACATGCGCCTTTATTATTGGGAATGAGTCTGCTGATTATGTTTAAACACAAAAGTAATATAAAAAAATTATGGATAGGAGAAGAATCGAGATTTGGGCAATAACTTAAGCAGCTTACTTACAATTGAATCAAAGCTCTAAAAGCCTGCACAGTTAAAATAGGTGGTTTAAATTGATGAGCTAATACCTGTAAATCTTGATCGCCAGAAATTAAAACATCGGCATTCGCTGCAACTGCTAACCATAAAAAAGGTAAATCTTTTTGGTCTCGACAAGTTGGTACTTTTGGTGGTGAAGGAGGGAGTATTAGGATTTCACAAAAAGGCAAATAATCGGATAATAGTTCTTCTTGTTCATGGGACGTTAATTTAAATTTTGGGTAAGCTAACGCAGCCATTAACTCCGATATCGTCGCCTGACACACCCAGGGTTGAATCATTTTCGCTTGCCAGGCCATGCGTAACCACAAGAAATTTTCTCGGCTAAAAATTAAAGAAGATAGAACTACATTGGTATCTAATACAACATGGAATTTTAGCTTTTTCGTTTTCGTGCCCATTGAACAGCATCCCCTGCATCTTTTTCTGTAATCCCTAATTGCGCTAATTTACTACGTACTGCATTGGCACGATGAATGCGCACTGGCTCTAGAATAATACGGCCTTGCTCACTTTTTACATCAAAATATTCAGTACCTGAAAATTCTGAAATCAGACTTTTAGGCAAAGTAAGCTGATTTTTGCTGGTAATTTTAGCTAACATGGCACCACCTGATAATGCTATTACGATATAGTAAGGATTCCTTACTTCATTATATAAGTTAATCCCAACAAAGCAACCCTCTATTTCACCCGCCTAATCAACACCACACCCATAGTAGAAAAAACTAAAATAGGTACCACAGATGCAATCCAAGGTTGAATATTAAAAGCTAAACTGGCAAAACCTAAAAATTCTTGCAAATAATTAAAAAATAATCCGGCCATTAAACCCACCATGATGCGTAACCCCATGGTTCCTGAACGTAAGGGGCCAAAAACAAACGCAGCAGCGACTAAAACCATGGCTAAGGTTGCAAAAGGCTGACTGATTTTTTTCCAAAAAGCTAACAAGTAAGGTAAATAGCGCAATCCTTGTTGTTGCATATAATGGGCATAACGATACAAGCCTGTAATGGATAAATGCTCTGGTTTTAAGACAGCCAACTCTAAAATTTCCGGTGTTAATTGACTTTGCCAAATGGCTTGCGGTGCATCATGCACACGCACAGAGGTTTCACTCAAGATCGACTGTTGTTGTTTTTGCATCACCCATTGTTGGTTTTGATAGATCGCACGCTCGGCAAAACTCATTTCTTTTAATTGATGATCGACAAAACGATAACGCGTAATACCATGAATAATACCGTTTGGTTCTATCGCATTCATATGAATAAATTCGTCGCCTTGACGCTGCCAATTACCATATTTGACACGCAATAAGGTTCCACCACCCAATTTAATCGCTCGATAATTTTGTGAAAAATGCTCTGTCATGGGCGTTAAATATTGACCCAATAATAAACCTACAATAACAACGCCAATCACTGGATATAAAGCTTTGCGCACAATGCCTAATACAGAAATACCGGCAGCGCGCATGACAATTAATTCACTACTACTGGCCAGATTCCCTAAGGCCAATAAGCAACCCATTAAAGTCGCGATGGGAATCCATTGATAAATTCTGCTGGGCATCGTTGCTAAAACATAAATCATTGCTTCCCTTGCATGATAGCTATGCTCCAACGCATCAAACTCCGCAATGAGGGTAAATAACCCATCTAACCCAGCTAATACTAACAAGGCAATGGCAATCATCATCCCTATTTGTTGTGCAATATAACGATTAATCAGGCGAGTCATGAAGCAACTCCTTGCAAAAATGGAGGTCGCCATTTTTGTTTGAGCTGACGATATTTAATTTTCCATAGCGGCGCTATATTTAAAGTAATTGCAATGAAAAAAAACAAACCGTGTATCCACCACAAACCCATCGCCGCGCTGATTTTTTGTTTTTCAATGGCCGATTTTCCGTTACTTAATAAAATTAAATAACTCAAATACAATAAAATCGAGGGCAAAATTTTTAAATAGCGGCCTTGTCGTGCATTCACGCGGCTCAAAGGAATCGCCATCAACGCAACAATAGGCACTAATAAAGGCATAGACAAACGCCATTGTAGTTCCGCTTGCGTTAAAATATCATTTTTATGCCATAAAACTCGCGTACTTTCTGCTTTCAACTTACTCACGGATTGCAAGGCAACGGGTGGATCTAATTGAATACGATATTGCTTAAAATCAGTGACTCTAAAATCCGCATGCCCAGGCAAACCCTCATATCGACGACCATTTTCAAGTTGTAGATATTGTGTGTCTGTCAGAGAGTCCAGCATTTTAATGCCCAACTGTGCAGTGACGATCACCCATTTATTTTGTTGATCTTCAGCGATAAAAAGTTGTTCCATTTGTCGACGATCGGAGGATAAATTGCGCGCATAGGTGACACGCGATGCACCATTGCTCGTTAAAAAATAACCGGGGGTTAAAGTTTCAAAAGCGGATTGATTTTTTTGTTCGTGATTAATGCGTTCGGTATGCGTCGCACCCCAAGGTGCTAAGTATAAACTCATCAAGGCAACAGCGGCCGTCATACCCAACACCGGAATCATGGTTTTTTTAATAATTTGGCCAGGGCCAATACCGCAAGCAGCCAAAACCGTCATTTCACTTTCTAAATAAAGTCGACCGTAGGCCAGCAAAATTCCTAACAATAATCCAAGGGGTAAAATTAATCCTAAGAAACCAGGCAAGCGATACCCAACTAAAGCTAACAAGACGTCACCGGATAGACGCCCTTGCGCTGCATCTTCCATATATTTTAATAAACGGCCACCCACTAAAATGAGCGTGAGTACAAAAGAGACAGCTAATGTTGCTGTTAGGAGTTGTCGAGAAAGATAACGATAAATAATCACAGCGACCACAATGCCTTGATGTTTTTCTACGCCTTGACTTCAGCAATAACTCGATGTTAGTTATTGCCCCCTCACTCATTCATCAGTGCGCGGAGTATATCATGATTTGTCAGCTGCAATCGGGCGTTATTACCCAACTGTCTAGCCCTTGCCTTATTGTTCCCATTTTTTCCGCACCCCATCCGCTCACACCTACAGCACAAATACTAGATACCGCCAGTCAGTCGCTGATCAGTCAATTACGTACCCGCGGCGATTTCAAAGCTAAAGCAGAAGAAACCTTAGTATTGCATCAAGTGCCAGGGATTCAAGCGGAACGTATTTTATTGGTGGGTTGTGGCGCAGTGGAAAAATTCGACGGTTTAGTCTATCAAAACATCATATTTGCAGCGACCAAAGCGCTTGCAAATACCGCAGCACTCACAGCGACTTTTTGCATCCAGGATTTACCCGTTAAAAATCGCGAAGTCAGTTGGAATTTACGCCATGCAGCGATGAATGCATTACAGCAAATCTATCAATTTAATCAATTTAAATCGGAGTCGGAAAAAACACCGAAAACATCAACTATCGAGCAGTTTTTCTTTCATGTTGATCAAGCTAACAAAACCTGTGAACAGGCGCTACAGGAAGGTCAAGCCATTGCAGAAGGTATGAGCTTTGCTCGCGACTTGGGTAATTTACCACCCAATATTTGTCATCCCATTTATTTAGCAGAAACCGCTGCGCAATTAGCCAAACAATTTCCCCATGTCAGCTGCGAAAGCTTAGATGAAGCCGCATTAAAAAAACTCGGTGCTGGTGCTTTTCTCGCAGTTAGTCAAGGCAGTGAACAAGAAGGCCGTTTAATTATTGTTAAATACCAAGGTGCGCCAGCTGAACAGCAGCCCTATGTGATTGTGGGTAAAGGCATCACCTTTGATACGGGCGGCATTTCGTTGAAACCTGGCGCTGAAATGGATGAAATGAAATTTGATATGTGCGGCGCAGCCACTGTATTAGGAACCTTGCGAGCCGTTGCACAATTGCAATTACCCATCAATCTCATTGCCATTGTTGCTGCTGCGGAAAATATGCCTTCTGGACATGCGGCACGTCCTGGCGACATTGTTAAAAGTCTTTCAGGTAAAACCATTGAAATTTTAAATACGGATGCCGAAGGTCGTTTGGTACTCTGCGATGCACTGACTTATTCGTTACGATTTAATCCCCTTCGGGTGATTGATGTAGCCACACTCACTGGCGCTTGTGTCATTGCACTGGGTAATCATGCTGCAGGGCTGTTAAGCAATCATGACGCCCTTGCACAGGACTTGTTAGCTGCGGGTGAGCAGGCCAATGATCGTGCTTGGCAATTACCTTTATGGGATGATTATAAAAAACAATTGGAAAGCCCATTTGCTGATATGGCTAATATTGGTGGACGTCCCGGTGGCACCATTACTGCGGCCTGTTTCCTTTCAGAGTTTACACACACCATGGCTTGGGCACATTTAGATATTGCCGGTGTTGCATGGAAAAGCGGTGGTAAAGAAAAAGGCGCTACGGGAAGACCGGTTCCCCTATTAACACATTATTTAATTCAACAGGCTGCACAAGCTCCTGCAGCTAGATAAACTCATTCCACTTAAACGGTGATCCGATGTCAACGACGCGCGTCAGTTTTTATATCGTACCTGAACGTGAGGTTTATCCTTTTCTGTGTCGCTTCACCGATAAGGTGTATCGCATGGGACATAAAGTTTATATTCACACACTGCCAGAGCATGCACATTATGTCGATGAGCTGCTATGGCAGCTTGAGCCGGAACATTTTGTACCCCATGGTTTAATAGATGAAAATCTTGTGCCGCCACCACCAGTGCAAATTGGTTTTGGTGCCCCTCATCCTCATTGGAATAGCGATGTTTTAATTAATTTAGCGCCAGAGGTGCCGAACTTTTTCCAAAAATTCCAGCGTATCGTTGAAGTCGTACCGCAAGACAATCATATTAAAACTTATACGCGCAATCACTACCGGTTCTATCACCAACAGGGATTACCGATTCAATCTCATGATTTAACAGAATCAGAAGCACCAGCAGCTCATTAATTTTTGATCCTGAATTTAAAACTCCCCTCTACGGCATCTAAATAAAAAAACCCGCTAAAAAGCGGGTTTCTTACGAAGCGCTAAAGCACTCTACTATTTAGCCGTCGAAGGTGGTCGGCCACGACGAGCAACGGGTTTTTTCTTTGCAGCGGATGCCACAACCTCGCTCGCCATTTTCACAGCTGGCTTACGACCGGCAGCGGATTTCTTAGCACGTCTAGCAACTAAAGACTGACTGGCTTTCTTTTCTAAACGTTTAATCTGCATCGTCACTTTTTTTACCGTTGTTTTTACTTTGGTAACAGCTTTTTTATGTTGCATGCGCGCTTTTTTAACATTGATCTTAGTGCGTTTGGTATGCCATTTTTTCTTAAAGGCAGCCACGGCTTTTTCTAAATCTTTCATCGTTGTATCAGATAATTGTTTCTGAAATTGTCTCAACTTATCTTCAACAGAAACTTCTGCTTGCTTAATTTTTGTTTGCAATAACTCAATTTTTTGATGAATTTTCATCTTTTTCAATCCATGACTCAATTCAGTCATTTTGTGTTCAAGCTTAGCTTTTTCATTTGCAGCACCCTCAGCTATCTTATGAGCTGCTTTTGTTTTCAAAGCGATTGCTTCCTTTTTGGCAGCTTGCGCTTTTTTCTTTACGTTGGCCAAAGTAGATTTCAGCATTTCCATTTCTTTATGTAGCAGAGACAT
>JAHFSE010000135.1 GCA_023265895.1 Gammaproteobacteria bacterium | reverse complement strand
TGAATAATCAAACACGCAATATATTAACGGTAGAAGATCCCATTGAATATCAGTTGGAAGGCATTGGTCAAACTCAGGTAAATACCAAAGTAGAAATGACTTTTGCGCGAGGTTTACGTGCAATATTGCGTCAAGATCCTGATGTGGTGATGGTGGGAGAAATTCGCGATCGCGAAACTGCAGAAATTGCGGTGCAGGCAAGTTTAACGGGGCATCTAGTTTTATCGACATTACATACCAACAGTGCTATTGGTGCGATGACTCGATTAGAAGATATGGGCGTTGAACCTTTTTTATTATCTTCTAGTTTATTGGCTGTGGTTGCGCAACGTTTAGTGCGTATGCTCTGTGAAGTTTGCAAGCAGCCTCAAGTTATGGATGCCAGTATTCGCTCTTGGTTAGGTCTGACGGAAGAGAATGCCTGTGTTTCAATTTATCAAGCGCAGGGTTGTGATAAATGCAATCATTCAGGTTATCGAGGACGCACCGGTATTTATGAATTAATTGTGGTAGATGAAACCTTGCGTCAATTGATTCATCAACGAGCGGGTGAAATTGAAATAGAACACTACGTGCGTCAACACAGTCCGAGTATCAGTGAAGATGGACGACGTAAAATATTGGAAGGCATGACAACTCTTGAAGAAGTGATTCGAGTGACCAGGGAGATTTAATGGCGGCGTTTGATTATGTGGTGTTAGATAATAAAGGACGCCAGCGTAAAGGTATTCTAGAGGGCGATAGTGCTCGACAAATACGTCAGCAATTGCGTGAGCAAGGGCTGATTCCATTAACTGTAGAATTAACGGCACAAAAAGAAACCACCATGACCAGCAGTGGGCGCCGTATTTCTCGACAGCGCATTACAACGGCAGATTTATCTTTGCTGACTCGCCAGTTAGCCACTTTAATTCAAGCAGGTTTGCCAGTCGAAGAAGCATTAAAGGCCGTTGCACAACAAACGGAAAAACCCAAAACACGCAGTATGATTTTAGCGATTCGTGCTCGGGTGTTAGAGGGTTTTACCTTAGCGAATAGTTTGAATGAATATCCCCATGCGTTTCCTGAATTATATCGCGCAACCGTTGCTTCTGGAGAGCATGCAGGGCATTTAGATTTAGTGTTAGAGCAGCTGGCCGACTATATAGAGCGCAGTCATGATACACAGAGGAAAGTGAAGAGCGCACTTATTTATCCCGGTGTGATTAGTTGTTTTAGTATTGGCATTGTTATTTTACTCATGCGATTTGTGATTCCTAAAATGACCAGTGTATTTGAAAATTCGGGTCAAACCTTGCCTTTATTAACGAGACTATTAATCGGTACCAGCGAATGGCTGGGGCATTATGGTCTTTATGTATTATTGTTTGGAATTATCGCGTTAATGACTTTTTATCAAGGATTAAAGCAGCCTGCTTTTCGTCAACGCGTACACAGCATTGTTCTAACGATTCCATTGATAGGGCGTGTGATTAAAGGGTTAAATGCAGCTCGAGTTGCAAGCACTTTAAGTATTTTATCTCGCAGTGGTGTTCAGTTAGTAGATGCTTTACGTATTGCTGCTCAAGTGACTACCAATGTTTGTATTCGTGCTGCAGTAGAAAAAACAGCAGATAAGGTAAGAGAAGGTAGCAGTTTGCATAAATCTTTAGGCCAGTCAGATTATTTTCCATCCATGATGATACAAATGATTGCCAGTGGTGAGGCCAGCGGTGAACTCGATCGCATGTTGGATCGAGCGGCACAGAATCAAGAGCGAGAATTAGAATCACTGGTCAATACAGTTGTTGGATTATTTGAACCTTTGATCATGATGTTTATG
The DNA here is from genome assembly GCA_023265895.1 of Gammaproteobacteria bacterium. Classification (GTDB taxonomy): domain Bacteria; phylum Pseudomonadota; class Gammaproteobacteria; order Pseudomonadales; family JAHFSE01; genus JAHFSE01. Next base: position 3,842 of record JAHFSE010000135.1, on the reverse strand, counting down.
GGAGTTGTTGTGCTTGTGATTGTATTAGCCATTATGATGCCAATTATTTCTATGAATCAATTAGTAAATTAAGGAGTGAGTACACATGCAATTAAAAGGTCGTGGATTTACTTTAATTGAAGTGATGGTAGTGATTGCCATTTTAGGTATTTTGGCTGCGCTTGTGGTGCCGCAAATTGTGGGTAAAGATGATAAAGCGCGAGTAGAACGTGTCAAAAGCGATTTAAAAGCTATTGCCAGTTCTTTGGAAATGTACAAATTAGATAATCATAGTTATCCCACCACAGAACAAGGATTAGAGGCATTGGTTTCACAACCTGCCGGTGCTGAGCATTGGGCGGAAGGCGGTTATTTACGAAAAGTACCTAAAGATCCTTGGGGACAAGAATATATTTATATTTCACCGGGTGAGTCGGGCCCTTACGACTTGTTATCCTTTGGTGCCGACAAAGCAGAAGGCGGTGAAAGTTATGCCGCAGATATTAGTTTATCTGAGTTGTAGCCCTTCATAGCGAGTCATCATGGTACAGAAAAGGACGTCTGGTTTTACTTTATTAGAAATATTAATCGTGATTGTCATTGTCTCGATTATGGCTGCGGCAATTGTTTTAGGTTTCTCCTCTAACTCTGCTGGGCGTCAACTAGAAAAAGAAGCTCAGCGTCTGATGGAGGTCATGAGGTTAGTCAGTGAATCTGCGCTTGATCAAGGAAAGGTATTAGGTATCGTTTTTGATCAGCATCATTACCAAGTTATGCGTTGGGTCGATGGCGTTCCCCTGGAGACTTTAGCAAAAGAGACGACCGAACAACCACAAAAAACGTCAACAGAGATTGATGCGACTCATGTTGAGGTAGGACATTGGGTGCCGGAAACAGGAGAGCGTGCTTATCGTCGGTATTCATTACCAGAAACAATGACAATGGATTTGCAAATAGAAGGCGCTTCCGTTGTTTTGAATGAATCTTCTGAGCAAGCTAATGATGAAACCGATGGGTCCATAAAACCGGCTTTGTTAGCATTGCCTGGTGGTGAAACAACGGCATTTAAACTAATTTTTTCAATGAAAAATGCGCATGCTGTGCAGCAAACTTATGCAGTTGTTGGCGATGAATTAGGCCAGTTGAGTTTAAAATCCTCCAACGAGGATGCGCCATAATGTTTATTCGTCGACATCAAGGTTTTACTTTAATTGAAGTACTGATTGCCTTGGCGGTTGTTGGAATTCTTTCTCTCGGCTTATCTCAAGCCACTCAACAAATATTAAATCAACAGCAACGTTTGGAACAAAAAACTTGGGCCCATTGGGTAGCGATGAATCAATGGGCTGCATTGCAATCTGCAGCAGAGTGGCCGGCATTGGGTATTCGTGTAGAACAAATAGACATGGCAGAACAGCTTTGGCAAGTGAAAACGCAGGTAGAAGCTTCAGAGCAGGCACATTTTCGTTTAATTCATATTCATGTAGGTATTATTCCATCGGAGCAATCTTCAACAGCCGCTGTCGATCACGAGGCTTTCCACGAAGTTGCCCATTTAAGGGGGTTGTTAGGTGAACCACTTAACACATTATAGATGGATTAACAGCGATGGTTTTACGCTGATTGAATTACTCATGGCGATGGCATTATTTTCTATTATCGGTACTGTGCTATTTATTCAACTACAGAATGTATTAACAGCAAAGGATCGAATGGAGATTCATGCCACTCAATTAGCTCAGATGCAAAGCGCAATGCAACGTTTTCAGCAAGATATAGAGCAAATAATTCCGCGCTCAATTCGCAACGAAACGGGTGATGTGCAGTCGGGATTAATAGGAAAAAATTCAGATCAAATGGAGTGGGTGCATTTGGGTTGGACTATTTCGCCGTTTACTAAAAATTCACGTAGCGAATTACAACGTGTTCGCTATCAATTAGAAGGTCATAGTTGGGTTCGTTTCAGTTGGCCCCATGTGGATCGTTCAGATAGCGTAGCACCTCAACGTTTGGTATTGCTCGATCAAGTAAATAGTTGGCAAATTCATTATGGTTATCGCACGACACCGCAAGGTGAATTACAGTTTAGCGAAACATGGCCGCCGCTCATCAGTGCGAAGCAATCATCCGATGCATTATTGTGGCCGGTGGTGATTCGTTGTGAATGGTCCACTGCAGCTTGGGGTAAAATAAATCGTCTGTTTATATTGCCTAAAATAGTGATATGGGAAGCCCATGGTAGTTAAGAGATTGAATCCATGAAAACCATAAGATATTTTTCCGGCGAACAGTCAGGTTTAGTCTTATTAAGTGTTATGTTAGTTTTTGCTGTAGTGAGTATTCTCGTCATTAGTTTAATTGACCGGCAATATTTAAATATTCGAAGAACAGAGCATTTGTTGGCGCAAGATCAGGCCTATGTCTACACAATTTCAGCGGAAGCCTTAGCGATTAGAGCTTTGTATGAAGATGAGCTGCAAGATAATAAACAGTTTGGTCATTTGGTTGATGGTTTACAAGATGCCTGGAGAAAGCCGGTCTATTTTCCCTTGGAGCGGGGTGGTATTGTTGCACAGCTAACAGATTTACAAAGTCGACTCAATGTCAATAATATTCAACCAGATTTACACGATACTCGTGCGCGATTGAAAAAGCTCATAACTCAATTAGATTCACAAGCGGACGCTGAAATGATTGTTGATTCTCTAATTCAATGGATGGACGCAGATAATATTCCTCAGGGTATTGGTGCAGAAGAGGATTATTATTTAGGCTTGGAGCCAGCCTATCGGACTGCAAATCATGGCATGATGCATGTTTCTGAATTGCGTTTAATTCGTGGTATGACCCATAATTTATATCAGAAATTATTACCCTATGTGAGCGTGCTTCCAGCAGGTAGTTTAATCAATGTGAATACGGCAACTTTGGAAGTGCTTGAGCAATATATGACACCAGAAACTGCTAGAGTGTTAATCGATCGTCGTGAATCAACTGCTTTTTCATCATTGGAAGCTGCTTTTCAAAATCAAACGTCGCCTGTTGATTCAGCTGCTTTTTCCGTAGAAAGCCAATTTTTTTTGTTAAATACTAAAGTAACAATAGAGGATCGTACGGTAGAGTCAGCGAGTCTCATTTATCGCCCCAAACAAATCACCGCTGAAGATACGATTCGAGTCATTCAACGAGATAGAGCTTATCATTTTATGCTGGGTACGCCGGCGACTTAAGGGAATATCTGCATGCTAATTCTTCGATATCCTTCACCACACTCTTTATCTGTTGAAGATCCGGAAGTCAGTTGGGCTTGGTATGAGCAAGAGCAATTACAGTTAGGTAAAATGCCCATTGTATTAAGTCAGTTATCTGAGCAGTTACCCGCATCGATTCGTAGTTTTCTCATGCATCATGTTGTTGTAATTTTGCCAGGTGAAATAACAAGTTTTCATTTGGTCGATGTAACTCAAATTCAGAAAAAACATTTATATAAAGCCTTACCCTATATTTTGGAAGAAAAGCTAGCATCCGATGTTGAGCTGTTGCACTTTTCTATGGGCGAACTGACGGAAGAAAAATTAACGCCAGTGGTTGTGATAGAGCGAAATAAATTATTATATTGTCTTACGCAATTAAAGCATTACGGTTTTTATGCTGTGTCCATGACGCCAGAATATTTGTTATTGCCCCTAGAGCAAGCAGAGGCGCAGATCTTATTAGATGCAAATAAACTGCTGATGCATTTGCCTTCTAGGACAGCGATAACAGCAGATGCAGCGCAGTTGCCAATTTTATTAGACACTTTAAAAATGAGCGCAGCCATGCAGTCAGCGCCAGAATATGCAAATAACGTGGATCTTACCGCT
>JAHFSE010000134.1 GCA_023265895.1 Gammaproteobacteria bacterium | reverse complement strand
ATAGAAGTGTAGATGATTTATCTAAGGCAGAATTATATTACCCCTTGAGATTAAAGGTTTGTGGTTCTTGTTGGTTAGTCCAAACCGAAGACTACACTTGCGCTCGCGAGCTTTTCTCTGCTGAATATGCGTATTTTTCTTCTATATCGCAGAGTTGGCTGAAGCATGCAGCTTGTTATTCTGCCATGATCACTGATCGGTTGCATTTAAGTTCTAATAGTTTTGTTGTTGAAATTGCATCAAATGATGGTTATTTACTGAAAAATTTTTTGGAAAATAAGATTCCCTGCTTGGGGATTGAGCCTACCGCAGGTACTGCTCAAGCTGCCGAAGCTATTGGAATTCCAGTATTGCGTGATTTTTTTGGATTTAATTTAGGTTCACAGCTGGCAAAATCTGGTCGACAGGCAGATTTAATTATTGGTAATAATGTTTATGCGCATGTTCCTGATGTAAATGATTTTACTGCGGGATTAAAAATACTGCTTAAGCAAGGTGGAGTTATTACATTAGAGTTTCCGCATTTAATGAAATTGATTGAGGGCGTGCAGTTCGATACTGTATATCACGAGCATTTTTCATATTTCTCTTTACGGACAGTTTGTGAGATTTTTGCTAGATTTGGTTTACGTATATTTGATGTAGAGGAATTGTCTACGCATGGTGGTAGTCTGCGTGTCTACGGTTGTCATCAAGATGATATAATGATTGATACTGAATCAGTAGCTAGGATTATTGATAGCGAGCGATTGGCTGGGTTGTTTATTTTAGATACGTATTTGTTGTTTCAAGAACAGGTAAATTTCTTGAAAAATAACTTCTTACGATTTCTTTTAGAAAGTAAAAGTGAAGGGAAAAAAATTGCTGCTTACGGCGCAGCTGCCAAGGGAAATACTCTGCTAAATTATGCTGGTGTTCGAGGTGATTTACTGCCTTTTATCTGTGATGCTGCCTTATCTAAACAAGGAAAGTTATTACCTGGTAGCCATATTCCAATTTTAGCTACTGATGTTTTGAAATCACTACGTCCAGATTTAATTATTGTATGCCCTTGGAATTTAATGCATGAAATTACCGAGCAATTAAGCTATGTACGAGAGTGGGGTGGTCGTTTTGTGAGAGCAGTGCCTACGTTGGAAATGTGGTAATGAAAATTATTGTTACTGGAGCAACAGGGTTCGTGGGCCGCCATGTTGTGGATATGTTGTACCGTCGCGGTCATGTAGTAACTGCTGTTGCTCGTAGTAAAAGTCAGGTAGAGCTTTTTAATTACCCTTCATCTTCAGTTAAATATATTTTTTCAGATATTTATACCGATGTGCGCCCTATTCTTAATTTAATTTCGGATGTGGATTCTGTTATACATTTGGCGTGGGCTGGACTACCAAATTACAATTCTATATCTCATATTACTGAGAATCTTGTGGGTAATTTTTCTTTTATCAGTTCGTTAATATCAGCGGGTTGTCGGCAGATTTTGATTACAGGTACCTGTCTAGAATATGGTATGCAGTATGGTGCGCTTACTGAAGATGCGCCTACCTTTCCAAACAATCCATACGCTCTGGCAAAGGATACATTACGTAAATCATTAGACATGATGCGAAAGAATAATCCATTTTGCCTTCAATGGGCTCGACTTTTTTATATGTATGGGCAGGGTCAAAATCCTCGTAGTCTCATAGCACAGCTAGATCATGCAATCGATACTGGTCAATCTGAATTTTTAATGTCCGGTGGTGAGCAATTGAGAGATTATTTATCTGTTTCTGATGTTTCAGAAATGCTTGTAAATCTGTTTGAACATCCTGAGTGGGATGGTATTACTAACGTTTGTAGTGGTGCTCCAATATCTGTGCGAAGTTTGGTGGAGCAACATATAGCTATGCGAGGAGCTCAAATCACCTTAAGGTTGGGTGCGTACCCATATCCTGATTATGAACCGATGGCCTTTTGGGGGGCTAGTTGCCGAAGTTTGAAATGAAAATAGCATATGTTGTGTATAACGAGAGGCCTACTAGTGGACTAATGCGTACACAGGTTTATTCTTTATTAAAAGAGGTAAGTTATCAAAATCCTTTGATAACTGTTGAATTAATTGCTTTTTGGCAACCTTGGGTTGCTTGGCGTTATCGGCGAGAAATTTGTATATTAAGTGCGGAGTTGGAAGAGGCAGGTATAATTCTTAGAAGTGTGCCGTTAGCGGTAATACCTAGCCGATATTTTTTATATAAAACTTGGTTATTTCCATTTTTATTTTTTTGGGTGAAGCTTTTATTTCGTATAGTATTGTTAATGACAACTCCAGATATTATTCATTGTCGGGGCTATTTTATTAGTCTTGTTGCTGTTCAATTTTCCAAGAAGTATGGATATCGTACAATTTTCGATATGCGTAGTTTATGGCCTAAAGAACATCTAACTATTGGTGCGTGGCATTTTTCAGATCCAATCTATCATTTGTGGCAAAAGAATGAAGCGGAAATTATCAAATTGGCTGATGCTATTGTAGGGATTAATCAGGCGATGTTGAATGAGATCTTCACTTTATATCCTGAAGCTGCCGCTGATTTAGTTTTCATTCCTATTTGTGTCGATACTGTCGAGTTTAAATTTAATTTGATAGAGCGTTTGAATAGACGGGCAAATTTAGGATGGTCAGATAAGATAGTTATTGTGTATCAGGGTAGTTTGGGCTTAATGAATTCTAATCTTGGTGAGGTAGTTGAATATTTTATGTTTATTGCTTCTTTATTTTCCAATGCAAGGTTTTTGATATTAACCTCAAATGTTTCATTGGATATTCCGGCTATATTAGATGGCTATGGTTTATCTCGGGACATATATACGGTACGGAATCCTTCTGCTGAAGAATTGCCTGCATGGTTGTCAGCTGCTGATGCTGGTATTCATGCTATGTCTCTAGGACCAGATAGTACTACTCGGCTAGGTGTCAAAGTTGTTGAATATCTTAGTTGTAGTCTGCCAATTATTGTGAATTCTGCTGTTGGCGCTGCTGCTGAATTGGTATACCAATATTCGATAGGTGTCGTTATTGATTTAACTGATGAAATAACCTCTCATCGTCAACTCGAAAATTTATTTAATTATTGTGTGGTTCCTTCTAAAAAAAGTCGCATGGTTGCTAGAGAGACTTTTTCTGTAGAATCTTGTGCAGCTAGTTATTTTCAGCTGTATAAAAAATTAGTATCAATATGAAAAATTTTTTAAGAGGTTTGCGTATTGGATACTACCCTGGTTCGCTAGATTTTTCTGCGCCGTCAGATCGTCGACGTTTTGTTCGTTATGCTAATAAGCGGGGTATTGATTTCGAGTTCGCTGATTTTAATAAAAAATATGATATCGTTATATTGAATCAGCGAGCTGATTTAAGTGTTTGGTCTTGCTATAGATTTGGAAAAACGAAAATTATTTATGATGCAATAGATTCTTATATTTTTTCAGATAAATCTGATTGGAAGAGCAGTTTACGCGGTACTTCTAAGTTCTTGACTCGACAGAGTTGTTATTGGCAGCCTAATTACAAAAAAGCTGTTGAGCTTATGTGCTGTCGAGCGGACGCTGTTATTTGTTCTACGAAAGAGCAGCAACAAGCAATTAAGCCCTTTTGTTTGAATACTCACTTGATTCTTGATATGCATGACGGTGATATAGGTGTTGTTAAAAAATCTTATGAAACAGGTGATACAGTACATATTGTATGGGAAGGACTAGCGTCTAGTGGTATTCCTATGGCGCTAATGAAAGATGCTCTTGCTTGCATTTTCGCGCGTCGAAAGGTAGCGCTACATTTGATTACTGACCCAATTTACTATCGTTATCATAATAAATTCTTGCGTTGTAATACTGTTGATGAAGTTGTTCGATATTTTGGTGCGCTTTCAAGTAATGTATTTGTACATCAATGGAATTCATTTGTGCTTTCTCAGCTTGCAGTTGCTGCAGATTTAGCAATTATTCCCATCAATCTCGATAATTTATTTTCCGCAGGTAAGCCGGAAAATAAATTATTATTGTTTTGGCGAATGGCGTTGCCAACAGTTGTATCTGCAACTTCAGCATATAGTCATGCGATGATGCTTGCTGGCTTAGATTTATTGGCTTGCGCAGATATTTCTTCATGGCATCATGCTCTTGATAAATTGGTCAATGATATTGAATATCGAACAGCAGTTGGTCGAACTGGCTTGCGTGTTGCCCAAACATATTATTCTGAAGAGCAAATGATGGCTCGTTGGGATTGTGTATTTTCATCCATTCTTAGTTAATGATTTGATTGGTGATATGGAGTAAAGAATGTTTAATAGAGCAAGTTTATTAATTACCGGCGGAACAGGCTCCTTTGGTCATGCTGTATTAAATAAATTTCTTGATTCTGATTTGCAAGAGATTCGTATTTTTAGCCGAGATGAGAAAAAACAAGATGATATGCGAAAACAGTACAATAACCCTAAGCTTAAATTCTATATTGGTGATGTTCGGGATTATCAATCTGTCCTGAATGCAGTTCGAGGATCTGATTTTATTTATCATGCTGCTGCCTTAAAACAAGTTCCATCTTGTGAGTTTTATCCCTTGGAGGCAGTAAAGACGAATATATTGGGCACTGAGAATGTGCTTGAGGCAGCAATTTCATCTAGTGTAAAGCGGGTGATTTGTTTGAGTACTGATAAAGCGGTATATCCCATTAATGCAATGGGTATTTCTAAAGCAATGATGGAAAAAGTTGTTGTAGCTAAATCACGGATGAGTTGTGCTACTACTATTTGCGCCACTCGATATGGAAATGTTATGGCATCTCGTGGTTCAGTTATTCCTTTGTTTATAGAGCAAATCTTGGCAGGTAATCCTTTAACCGTAACGGATCCTGAAATGACACGTTTTATGATGACGCTTGAGGATGCTGTAGAGTTAGTATCCTATGCATTTGAAAAGGGTTCTAATGGAGATATTTTTGTACAAAAAGCACCAGCTGCGACGATTCATGTCTTAATCCAGGCAATCTTGGAGTTGTTTAATTTAAAAAATTATCCTATTCGGGTGATAGGTACCCGTCATGGTGAGAAATTGTATGAAACCTTGCTGAGCAAGGAAGAAATGGCGCAAGCTTGTGAAGAGAGTAATTATTTTCGTGTTCCTTCAGATAAAAGAGATTTGAATTATAACAAGTTCTACGAGGAGGGCGAGTTTAAACTAACAGAGAGTCAGGATTATAATTCTCATAATACAAATCGTTTAGATATCAGAGGAATGAAAGATTTACTGTTGAAGCTGCCGATGATTCAAGATCTTATTAAGAAATTATCTGGTTAGCTAAAAGACTCTTTTCATGAAAATATTAGTGACTGGTGCAGGTGGATTTATTGGGAAAAACTTGGTTGTTAAGTTGAATGAAAAGCCTACTTTTGAAGTATTACAATTTGTTCGAAAAAACTCCGTCAATGATTTATTGGCGCTAATTTCTCAAGCGGATTTTGTTGTGCATTTGGCTGGAGAGAATAGGCCAAATAATAACGATGATTTTTTATCTGTGAATAGAGATCTTACAGAACTACTTTGTGCTGCTATAAAAAAATCTGGGCGAAAAATTTCGCTAATCTTAGCCTCATCAACTCAAGCTGAGTTAGATAATCCATACGGTCGAAGTAA
>JAHFSE010000133.1 GCA_023265895.1 Gammaproteobacteria bacterium | reverse complement strand
CTGACATTGATTTACTCATCTTATTAAACCAACCAATTACACCAGAAATTCAAACGCCCATTGAACAATTTCTCACTGTGTTGTGGGATATTAAATTAGAAGTGGGCCACAGTGTTCGCACACTGGAAGAATGTATTGAAGCAGGTCGTAGCGACATTACAGTGGCGACTAATTTATTAGAAGCACGCTTACTCACTGGATCGACCGAATTATTTGCATCACTACAACAACACACAGGCCCACAAACTCTGTGGCAAGACGCAGCCTTTTTTCAAGCAAAATTAAAAGAACAAAAGCAGCGACACAAAAAATACGAACATACAGAATATAATTTAGAACCTGTCTTGAAAAATTCTCCTGGTGGATTACGTGATGTGCAAGTTATTGAGTGGGTCAGTCGTCACCATTTTCGCACACATCATTTACAAGAACTCATCGAGCAAGATTTTCTATCCTCAGAGGAAATTCATCTACTAGAAAACAATCAAGCATTTCTATGGCAAATACGTTTCGCCATTCACATTCATGCCAAACGCGATGACAACCGTTTACTCTTCGGACATCAACAAGCCATTGCCAGCATGTTTGGCTATCAAGACAGTGAAGTTCAACTGGCTGTTGAAATGCTTATGAAACAATATTATCGCGCAGCATTAGCCATTTCAGAAATTAATGAATTAACCATGCAGCTGATGGGCGAAGTGTTTCTCAGCCCAGAGCAAGAACAAAAAATCCAACCCATCAACGAACGCTTTCAAATTCGAAATCATAATATTGAAATGAAAAGTGCAGATGTTTTTCAAAAAACGCCGTCTGCTTTATTAGAAGTTTTTGTCTTGATGGGACAGACTGCCAACATCAATGGTGTGAGCGCAAAAACCATTCGAGCTTTACGGGATAATCAACATTTAATTGATGAAAAGTTTCGTCATGATCCACAAAATACTTCTTTATTTTTAGATTTACTCAGATCGAATCACCGCTTATATACACAACTGCTACGTATGAAACGCTTCGGCATTTTAGGTCGATATATTCCCGCCTTTGAAAAAATCATTGGCCAAATGCAATACGATTTATTTCATATTTATACCGTCGATGCCCATACCCTACTTTTGATTAGAAATTTAAGGCGATTCCGTTATCCTGAAGAACGCTCCAAGTTTCCCGTTGCCAGTCAAGTGATGCAACATATTCCTAAAGTAGAATTGTTGTATTTAGCTGGATTATTTCACGACATGGCCAAAGGTCGCGGCGGCGATCATTCCGAATTAGGAGCTCACGATGCGGAACAATTTTGCCTGCATCATCGACTGAGTAAATGGGATGCACACTTGGTTGCTTGGTTAGTCAAAAACCACCTTTTGATGTCCATCACCGCGCAAAAAAAAGATTTATCTGATCCAGAATCTATCAATACATTTGCTAAACAAGTGGGCGATGAAGTTCATTTGGATTATTTATATTTACTCACCATCGCGGACATTTGCGCGACCAATCCGACTTTATGGAACAGTTGGCGCGCCTCTTTATTGCGCCAATTACACACAGAAACCAAACGCGCACTACGCAGAGGTTTAGAAAATCCCATCAATAAAGCAGAATGGATTGAAGAAACCCGTGAGAAAGCGCTCATTTTTCTACGCTTAACTGGTATCCAATTAGAACAGGTTAAACCTATCTGGGATCAATTAGGCGATGATTATTTTTTAAAAGAAGAGGCTGAAGATATCGCTTGGCATGCCATTGCTATTTTGCATCATCCGGATAATGAAGGTCCATTGGTCTTAACGAAAGAAGTCACCAGCCATCAATTTGAAGGCGGCACACAAATTTTTATTTATACTCAAGACCAACAAAATTTGTTTGCTAATACAGTAACGACACTACAACAATTAAGTTTGGATATTGTCGATGCACGGATCATGACCTCACACTCTAATTTCAGTTTGGACACCTATATTGTGCTGGAACAATCCGGTCAATCCATTGGGGAAAATTCTACACGCTTGTCTGCCATTCGCGAGGCGCTCACAAAAACATTAAGTCAACCACAATTACCCATTCCCATAGTGCAACAACCTTTACCGCGAGCACTGAAACACTTCCCTATAAAAACAGAAGTCTCTATCAGCAATGATATGCTACGCCATCATAGCGTCTTAGAAATTCGCACGTTAGATCGTCCAGGCTTACTGGCTATGGTCGGCGGTATTTTTGCGTCATTTCATTTGCGCGTACAAAGTGCTCGCATTGCAACGCTAGGCGAATGCGCTGAAGATGTTTTTTTCGTTAAAACCCAAGACAATCAACCCTTAAGTGATCCACAACTCTGTGAGCAAATACAATTACGTCTTTGCCAAGAATTGGATCCAATTATGACAGAATGAAGAGGTATCTTATGACAAATTTTTCAATCACCGAATTATCACGCATCATCGATGCAGCTTTTGAGCAACGCGCCGAATTATCACCTAACAATATACCTGAGCAGACGCAATTAGCTGTCACGCAAACGCTTGCATTGTTAGACGCAGGGGAAATTCGAGTTGCTGAAAAAATTGCAGGCCAATGGCACGTTCATCAATGGATTAAAAAAGCGGTGCTATTAAGTTTTCGCGCACAAGATAATCAAATAATACCAGGCACTTTCACTCAATATTACGACAAGGTGCCCGTCAAATTTGCGGATTATTCTGCTGAAATGTTGGCAACCAGCGGTGTTCGTATTGTACCACCCGCGGTGGTACGACGAGGCGCATATATTGCGCCGAACGTGGTATTGATGCCGTCCTATGTCAACATCGGTGCGCGCGTAGATTCGGGCACTATGGTGGACACTTGGGCGACCGTTGGCTCTTGCGCGCAAATCGGTAAAAATGTGCATCTTTCTGGCGGCGTCGGTATCGGCGGTGTGTTAGAACCCATTCAAGCAGGCCCAACCATTATTGAAGATAATTGTTTTATCGGTGCGCGATCTGAAGTGGTCGAAGGCGTGATCGTGGAAGAAGGCTCGGTGATTTCCATGGGCGTGTATATCGGCCAGAGCACTCGCATTTACGATCGTGAAACCGGTGAAATTAGTTATGGGCGTATTCCTGCTGGCTCCGTCGTTGTCTCGGGTAATTTACCCGCTCAAAATGGCCAATACAGCCTTTACGCTGCGGTGATTGTCAAAAAGGTTGATGCACAAACTCGGAGCAAAGTGGGTATCAATGAATTATTGCGCTTAAGCTAACGAAAACACCAAAGGGCGCACATCTGCGCCCAAATAAAACTAATGGCGCTGTAAAAAAATCGCTTCATTAAAAGGCGAATAGACATTTAAAAATACAATGAAAGCAATCGCACACTCGGTCATTTCTCCACGCTTTAAGGTTGGAGAAAAGTGATGAATCACACCTTCAATTAAAATTAACACTAAAAAATAACTGACCAAATGTTGCCATTTTGGAATCGGAATTCCCAATGCATTCACCCATGCAGCTATTTTCTTATTTTTATGATACAGCGGCGTTAATACTAAAAAATAACAGGCAAAGACCAAACCTAGAATACGGCCGAAAATTAATTTATTCACCTTAGTTCCGTCTACCACTAAATTATGTAAATTCGTTTCACTTTGCGCGTTATGTGCTCTAAAAAATTCTGAACTCTGCACATTAAACAAACGCTGCCCCCAGGAAATTTCCTCTCCTGCAGCACAAAAAAATAATAATGCAACTAATGCTGTCACCAGTAAAAATAAAGGGCTCCGATGACCTGCTAATTGAATAACCCGCGCAGTACAAACACTCGCAGTGGCAGTCAAACCAATCACAGTTAACCATTCAAGAAAACCATCTTCTATTGTGTAGGATTGATCAAAATAAGGTTGATTGAAAATAGCTAGATAAACACCTAACAGCACCGTTACAAAGACGTAGGCTAAAATCCAACGTTCCAGCTTATTTAATGTGTTCATAAATTATAACCTGGGCAAGTATAAAATGATTTGCTTTAACCGCTGCAATAAAGCTGGGATATCCTGCTGGATCACACTCCATAAAGTATCGCTATCGATTCCCAAATATCCATGTATTAGTCTATTACGCATGGCTACAATCAATCGCCAAGGAATATCTAAATATGCAGCGCGAATGTCCTCTGGAATATGGGTTGCTGCTTCACCAATTAATTCCAAATTACGCACTGTAGCATCATAATTTAAGCCACTCACGACAAATGCTTCTTGAGTAAAACCATCGGTATAGGCAATCACTTTTTCGGCAAATTCGATCATATCATTTAAATAAAAATACCATTCTCGCTGCGATAAATCAGACATGAATTGCATCTCTTTCAACAAATGGGCGTAACTCTATACGCAATGCTTTTTCAGTGACCAAATCAATTTCACATCCCAATTTATCTTCAAGATAAAACTGTACCCCAAAATAGCGATCTGAGGTAGCTGGACCGTCAAATGCCACTAGAATATCGACATCGCTGTTCAATTGCGCGACATCCCGTGCAACCGAGCCAAATAAAGCAAGATCTGTAATGCCATAACGTTCAGCTAAAATAGGCTTGCTTTCAGATAATAATTTTAAAATATCTATGCGATTCATAGAATCTTCCTTTCAGTGCTCAACCTTATCGATTTCATACTCCACCACACCACCTGGCGTAGTAATCGCCACCGAATCACCCACTTCTTTGCCAATTAAACCACGGGCAATCGGTGAGTTCACTGAAATTTTATTCAGCTTAATGTCGGCTTCATCATCGCCGACAATGGTATAGGTTTTCGCTTCGTCAGTTTCCACATTAACAATGGTCACAGTGACACCAAAAATCACCCGGCCCGTATTAGGAATATTTTTAATATCGATCACTTGGGCATTACTTAATTTGCCTTCAATTTCTTGAATACGGCCTTCAGCAAAACCTTGCTGTTCTCGCGCTGCGTGATATTCCGCATTTTCTTTTAAATCACCATGAGCACGGGCCTCCGCAATGGCTTGGGTAATTCGCGGACGCTCCACCGTTTTTAATCGATGTAATTCTGCTTGTAAGGTTTTCTCACCCTCAATCGTCATGGGAACTCTACTCATAGTGCAACACTCCTCACGGACAAATCTTGAATACGACGCACCACTTCTTCTGCCGGCTCACGTTCAAGTGCCTGACAAATCGCTTTCGCACCGGTAATGGTTGTCGTGTAATGCACTTTATTTTGCAAGGCTGCTCGACGAATAGCGAAGGAATCTTTGGTCGCTTGTGCACCTTCTACCGTATTAATAATTAACGATACTTGGCGATTTTTAATTTTATCCACAATATGCGGACGACCTTCTTTCACTTTATTAACTTTCGTCACCGACAAACCTGCAGCGGTTAAAGTTTTCGCCGTACCTTCGGTAGCAATAATACTAAAACCAATTTTCAATAATCGCTTCGCCACTTCAATGGCTGTGGATTTATCGCTTTCACGCACACTAATAAATGCACAACCACTACGCGGTAAATTTTCACTAGCGCCCAAACAAGCTTTAGAAAAGGCTTCGGCAAAAGTATCACCCACGCCCATGACTTCACCGGTAGATTTCATTTCTGGCCCAAGAATCGGATCCACACCTTGGAATTTAGCAAAAGGAAATACGGCTTCTTTTACTGCAACAAAATTAGGAATTCTCTCTTGGGTGAAAT
>JAHFSE010000132.1 GCA_023265895.1 Gammaproteobacteria bacterium | reverse complement strand
TGTTGCCCATTAATTCTATGGCTGAAGCAGAAGGGCCAATAAAAATAATATTATTTTGCTCACAAGCTTTGGCGAAGTCAGCATTTTCAGATAAAAATCCATAGCCTGGATGAATGGCTTCGGCACCACTTATTTTTGCGGCATGAATGATCGCAGTGATATTTAAGTAGGATTCGCTTGCTGGTGCTGGGCCAATATAAACAGAAAAATCTGCTTGTTGTACATGTAATGCTTGTGCATCTGCTTCACTATAAACGGCTATTGTGCGATAACCAAATTTTTTGGCAGTGCGAATAATGCGGCAAGCGATTTCTCCCCGATTGGCGATTAAAATTGTTTTAAACATAAGTCAATTCCAAAAAATTATTCTACTGTTTATTCCATCCAGTTAGGCAACCGATTTTCTAAAAAAGCTAAAGTACCTTCTTGACCTTCAAGCCCTTGTGCGGCGCAGGAAAAATCTAATGCAGCTTCATCTAATAATTGCTCCAATGATGCGCTACCTACTTTGAGCATAATTTTTTTAGTGGTGGCATTGGCTTGTGGTGCGCAGCGATTCACTTGTTGTAAAATCTGTTGCAACTGTTCTTCCAACTCAATGGTATTTTTTGCTGTTGAATTAACGAGACCGATGCGCGCTGCCTCAAGTCCATTAAAGCGGACCCCTGTTAAAGCTAAATATCGAGCTTGTGTTAAACCAATACGCAAAACAACAAAAGGTGCAATTTGCGCAGGAATAATGCCCAGCCCAGTTTCAGGTAAGCCAAAACGCGCATCTTCTAAACTTAATGCAATATCAGACACGCAAGCTAAACCAAAGCCACCACCTAACACTGCACCTTCAAGGACGCAAATTAATGTTTTGCTGGTTTGATTGGCTTTTGTCATGAGGTAACCAAAAGCACGATTGAGTTTGAAAATGGGATTATTATGATCGCTAGGATCCATAGTCATATTTTTTCGTGCTTCTGCAAGATCTTTAATGTCTGCACCGGCGCAAAAATGTTGACCTTCGCCACGAATAACGACTGTGCGAATTTCGGAATTTTTTTCTATCCCATCAAATAATTCACAGAGCTCTTGCACCATTTCTAAGCTCATAGCGTTGCGTACTTGTGGGCGATTGAGGGTTAAAAAAAGTGTGCCTTTTTCTTGATTTAATTTAAGCGTATTTAAATTCATAAAATCACCTTCTTGAATTCTAGATTAATTAGTAGGAGATAGAGGTGGCCCCCTTGATAAGGGGGCTGTCTGCGTGAGCAGACTGGGGGTTTTAAATAAACATACCCCCCCGTCAGGCTGCGCCTGACACCCCTCTAATTTAGGGGGGCTTTTTTTCTCGGCAAAATCCCCATCATTTTGCAAATAATACCCAGCATAATTTCATCAGCGCCACCGCCAATAGAAGCTAGACGGCCATCGCGATATTGGCGAGAAACTAAGTTATCCCACATAAAACCATTGCCGCCCCAATATTGTAAGCATTCATCAGAAACTTGCCGAATTAAGCGGCCGGCTTTTAATTTTGCCATAGAAGCTAAAGCTAACACATCACGGCCATGGACGTATTGTTCGCAAGCATGATAGACCAAGGCGCGTAGTGCTTCGATTTCTGTTTGCAGTTCAGCCAATTTAAAATGTACTACCTGATTATCGATCAGTCGTGTACTAAAAGTTTGTCGTTGTTGGCAATATTCAATCGTTGCTTGAATACAGTTTTCCATACCACGAATAGCATTGGCTGCACCCCATAAGCGTTCTTCTTGAAATTGCATCATTTGCATCATGAAGCCTTGGCCTTCAGCTCCTATGCGAAAACTTTGCGGTACCCGTACCTCATCAAAAAATATTTGCGCTGTATCAGAAGAGCGCATACCTAATTTATTCAGTGGTTTTTCAATTTGAATGCCTGGTGTTTTACTAGGGACAATAATAAGTGATTTATTAAAATGGACTTTGTCATCGCTGGTGTTAGCTAATAAACAAAAGAAATCTGCTTGTGTTGCATTGGTGATCCACATTTTGGTGCCGCTAATCACATAGTCATCACCTTTTTTCTGGGCTGTAGTTTTAATGCCCGCCACATCAGAGCCAGCGCCAGGTTCAGATACTGCAATGCTTGCCACAAAATCTCCTGCAATAGCAGGCACTAAAAAATTACGCTTGAGTTCATCACTACCAAAGCGTGCTAATGCAGGTGTTGCCATGTCAGTTTGCACGCCGATCGCTAAAGGTACTCCGCCACAATGGGTTGATCCCAACGCTTCCGCCATAATTAAACCATAAGAATAATCTAAACCCATACCGCCATATTCTGTGGGTTTAGTAATTCCCAACAAGCCTAAATTGCCTAATTTTTTAAATAAGATATGAGCAGGGAAGGGTGAGTGTGCTTCCCATTCCTCGACGTGAGGATTAATTTCATCAGCAACGAATTTTTCGATGGTTTTTTTGAGCGCTAAATGCTCTTCAGTAAAAATCATAAATATTCCTTAAGTGGTAAGGTATATGGAAAAAATAAAATTTATCGAGCTATTTTTGTTTTATTTCTAATAACGCCGCAAGTTTTTGACGTGTTTCTTGTAAAACTGTGGGGGTCACCTTACCCTTGTATTTAGCTTTACGAGCAAGCCAATCCAGGTTTTTTACTTGATCTGCTAAAATTGCGCCGGTTTTTTCTTTTACTTCAAAGGGATAACCTTTAACTTTTGTCGTCATAGGACAACAAAGCATTAAACCTGTTTTTTGGTTGTAGCTCAGCGGGCTTACAACAAGAGCAGGTCTATGGCCTGCTTGTGGATTGAATTCAAGCCAAACAATATCGCCAGCAGAGGGAATATAGCGTCGGGTCATTAGAGTAATTCGCGTCCTTGTGGTTTTCCAAAATCTATTTCAGTGTGGCAGTTTTCTACTGTGATTCCAGCTAACAGTTGATCTAAATCATAAAAATTTTTTTGAATAGGCTCGATAATTAGACGACCTTTATCTTCACGTAGTTTTACTTTTGTATTTAGCTTTAAATGTGCTGCTTTCATTAGGGCTGCGGGAATGCGGATGGAGGCGCTATTGCCCCAGGCTTTTATTTCAGTTTGCATAGTATCAATCTCAATTAATGACGTTAGAAGTATTCTAAGTAATAAACTAAAGTTGTGTCAACAATGTATCAACATTTCCGGGGGTGTTTATTAAAACCTCGCCACCCCAAAACTATTAGATTGCAATTGTCTAAATTTCGCTTCTCTGATAACGGATAAAGTCAGTGCTAATATTTTTCGGCTGTCTCGCGGATCAATTAATCCGTCATCCCATAAACGTGCTGTGCCATATAACGCGGTGGATTGTTTTTCTAGTTGTGCTTGCGTAGTTTGCTCTAGCATGTCCAATACTTTGGGATCCGGTGTTAAGCCAGCTTTTTGCTGTTTTTGTTCGGCAACCATACGCAAAACTTTTCCGGCTTGTGCGCCGCCCATCACTGCAGTTTTACTATTAGGCCAAGCAAAAATAAAATGGGGATCGAGTCCGCGACCACACATAGCATAATTTCCTGCACCATAGGAACCGCCAATCACTAAAGTAATTTTTGGTGTTGTGGAATTTGCCACAGCCTGTAGCATTTTAGAGCCGTGTTTAATCACGCCTTGTTGTTCCGATTCGGTGCCCACCATAAATCCTGTAGTGTTATGCAAGAAAATAATCGGGCGTTGAGTTTGATCGCAGAGTTGAATAAATTGCGCAGCCTTTGCTGCACCTTGTGGCGTAATAGGGCCATTATTACCAATGCAGCCGCACATTTGACCTTCAATACTGAGCCAGCCACAGACAGTGTAACTGTCCCATTCTGATTTAAAATCTAAAAAATCAGAACCATCGGCAATGCGTGCAATTACTTCCCGAACATCATAAGGAATTTTCAGGTCAGAAGGAATTAAACCTAATAATTCTTCCGCGGGATAACAAGGCAATTCAAAGGACGCAGTTGGGGGTAAAGAGAGATTTTGATTCCAACCTAAATGTGCCACAATGTCTCGGGCAATGCGAAGACCATCGGCATCGTTTTGCGCTAAATATTCTGCCGTGCCAGCAATTTGCGTGTGCATCTCTGCGCCGCCGAGCGTTTCTTCATCAGCAATTTCTCCGGTGGCTGCTTTTAATAAAGGTGGCCCTGCTAAAAATAGATGCGCACGATTTTTTACCATGATCACATAATCTGATAAACCTGGCTGGTAAGCACCGCCTGCAGTGGCATTACCATGTACCATCGTAATTTGCGGCAAACCTTGCGCAGATAAACGGGCTTGATTGGCAAAACCACGAGCACCTTCGACAAAAATTTCACTGGCGTGATTTAAATTAGCGCCGCCACTTTCTAGTAAAGTAATAATGGGTAATTTATTTTGTGCAGCGATAGCTTGCAGGCGTAAAGTTTTATGTAAACCGGCCGGAGAAATAGTGCCGCCTTTAATGGCGCTGTTATTAACAATAATTAAACAGCGCACTCCGGCAACAACGCCGATACCTGCAATTAAACCACCACCTGCTAGACTGCCGTCTTTATCGTCGTGCATTTTATAGCCGGCTAAAGAAGATAACTCTAAAAAATCTGTGCCGCTATCTAACAAATGATTGAGTCGATCGTGAGGAAGTAGTTGCCCCCGTTGTTCAAATTTTTCTTTCGCTTGTTGTGCATATTCGTAAACTTTGCGTTCAACGCTGCGAAAGCTTTCTACAGCAGTCAACATGGCTTGTTGATTTTCAGCAAAGGCAGCAGAATGGATATCAATTTTTGATTCAATGATGGGCATAATAAAAAACCTGTGTTATTGATCGCTAAATATTTTTGGCGCTTTTGCCCGATGAAAACCCTCAAAAATTTTTGAGGGTTGTGTGGTTTCCTGCAATGGAAAAGCGCGATTTCCTAATGAAGCACCACCATCAATACGCAGTGTCACGCCATTAATAAAAGCAGCGCCTGGTGATAATAAAAAACAAACCGCTGCGCTGACTTCCGCTTCATTGCCTAAGCGACTCATGGGTGAAGCTGTTTTAAAGCCTTTAATAATTGATTTAAAGGCTTGGTCATAAGTATCCATGCCGCTCGACATAATCCAGCCAGGTGCTATTGCATTGACGCGAACATTAGCGTGGGCCCATTCGATGGCTGCGGTTTTAGTAAAATTTTCCATGCCTGCTCGTGCAGCACCGGAATGTCCCATGGTGGGCATACCGTTATGCATATCGGCTAGCATATTTACGATATTACCGCCGCCATGAATGGACATGGATTGTGTAAATACTTCGCGTGCTACAATAAATCCGCCGAGTAAATTGGTGCGCACTACGGCATCAAAACCTTTGGCAGAGATTTTTTCTAACGGCGCAGGATATTGACCGCCGGCATTATTCATTAATCCATGAAGTGGACCTTGCTGTTCAATCATGAGTTTTACTTGTTCTTGTACAGTGGCTTCTTCGCGAATATCACAACAGTAAATGAGAGGAAGTTTTCCGGTATCTTGTTGAATTTCTGCAGCAACCGTTTCTAATTTTTCTTTTTTTCGACCGAGCAAACTTAAGGTGGCGCCAAGTGCTGCTAATTCATGGGCAATGCAACGGCCGATGCCGCTACCGCCACCGGTGACTAAAATATGTTGGCCAGCAAAAAGTTGATCGTAAAAAATAGAGCGGTAGGGCATAATTAATTCTCAAATTGTAAGTGGATCTCAGTCTACAGATTTATTCTTTTGCGACAATACGGCCATCCATGGCCTGTAAAAATAT
>JAHFSE010000131.1 GCA_023265895.1 Gammaproteobacteria bacterium | reverse complement strand
ATATCACCAATTTCATCTAAAAATAAAGTGCCGCCTTGCGCCAGTTCAAAACGCCCCGCGCGATGATTAATCGCTCCAGTAAAAGCGCCTTTCTCATGTCCAAATAATTCACTTTCTAATAAATCTGCTGGAATAGCACCGCAATTAATAGGCACAAAGGGTTTATTTCGACGGTTTGAATTATAATGTAAATTACGCGCAACTACTTCTTTTCCAGTACCAGATTCACCCGTAATGAGAACATTCACATCCTTATCGGCTACTTGTGCCATCAATTCACGTACTTTGATGATTGCTCGACTGGTACCTACTAAACTTCTAAACAGCTGCGCCTCTCTACGTTGACGATGATCACTGGGTTCTTGCAATTGACTACGGAAAATTTGAGCACGGTGCAATACATCCAATAACTTAGGATAGCTGATTGGATATTCCAAACTAACAATGACATGACGTTTAGCCGCTTCGTGAATCTGACTATTTTCCAACGAATGACCGACTAAAATAATCGGTAATAAGGGATCCCACGTATGAATTTCTTGAGTCATTTGCTCTAATGATTGCTGTGTCTGCCCAACCAATGCACAAGCTACAGTCGTTTTATCCTGTTCTATTTTTTCTACTTGTATTTGCCAACCAACACTGTTGACCTGAAGGGTTTGCTCACCAATAAAGCGTAAAATAACGCCTAAATCATGGGCTCTCTGCGCATCATTATCGATCAGCAGTACTTTGATGGATGGAGATATCATAGACAGCATTCCCTATTTCTTACACTTAAAGCGTGTTTGTTATTTCCTTTTATAAAAAAGGCCATACCCCTCTAGTAAAGAACACAATTAGGGATTTAGTCAAATTCCTGGCGCTTTATATTTATTCATGCGACAAAAAGCACTGGCAGCAACAGCCTCTTTAACTTGAAGAATGTGGCAAATAATGTGGTAAATAGAGTGCGCTGAGCTGCTCATAATAAAATAAAATACTACTCTCCGCCCCTCCTAACAAATGGTGAAAAACGCGCCCAGGAAAAGCCATACTTCGTTGATCAAAAGCTAATTCTATAGCCGGTGTATTTGGATCCCTTAAGTCAAATTTCCAAACGCCACCATAATGCTGTTTAAAAACCTCACCGACATACCCACCTAACCAATTAGAAATAAAGACAACAATTTTAGGATCAATAGGATCTTCATTATCTAAAACAATTTTTTGATGTAATTCATCTAATACTTGATCTACTAAAGCAATACTAGCTTCTGAAAAATCTAATAATAGATTGCAATTGGCGTGAACAAATTGGGTGGCTACAATGGCGCATTCTTTCATGGTCTGCTCTAAATCAATGGCTTGGTTGATCTGTTCTGATGGCATTCCCTCCAAAATGAGCAAATCCGTTGCATGCGCCATAAAAATACTCCCTTAAATGATCAATCCTGCTTTAATATTCCAACGCGAATTCATCGGAATACGCTTGATTAGCCCGCTCAAAATCTTCTATTTTTCCAATATCCAACCAATAATCACGCAAAGGAAAAGCACAGGTCGTTTGATTTTCTCTTATCATTGAATTGAATAAATCGGGCATATCATAGAAGCAATTTTTAGGCATAAAATCTAAGGCATTGGGAGATAAAATATAAATACCCGCATTCACAAAATAATCCTCTATCGGCTTTTCAATCAAACGGGTAATACGATGTTGATCTAGATTTAATACCCCATAAGGAATTTGATGATAATGTTTTCTAATACCCATGGTTGCTATAGATTTATTTTCCTCATGAAAAGCCAACATCTGCGTAAAATTGACGCTGGTTAATAAATCGCTATTCATCACAAAAAACGGCATCTTAGGTATTTCTGGCAGCAAGCTTAAAGCACCTACCGTACCCATGCGTTCTGACTCATATAAATATTGAATTTCAACACCATAACGCTGACCATCACCAAAATATCGAGTAATTACATCTGATTTATAGTTAACGGCAATATAAAATTGATGAAAACCATGCTCAATAAAATTCATTAGAATCGTTTCTAAAATAGGTCGCCCACCAATAGATAACATCGGCTTTGGGCATTCATCCGTTAATGGCTTTAAACGTGAACCCAATCCTCCAGCCATTAAAATGACTGGATTTAAACGATGGTTAGGCGAAATCATTAAATGTTTAGACATAACAACTCCCATACAAATACTATACCAATAATTGATCCAGCAATTGCGGACTACTCGGCAAACTCAATACGCGTCGACTCAAAGATTCTGTTATCAACAATGGCATTCGTGGCATAGCGTGATACATGGGTAATTGATGCAAAGGGCGCCACAGTGGACGCACAAAAATATTGGCTTGATTGAATTGTTCCAGCAATGACAAATGATTGATTTGCAATTCTGGCGCTAAAATCACATTGGTCAGCCAATGATTCGCTCGATAATCAGCTTGCTCAACTATAACTGTCAGCTCTGCTATCGCTGATAAATGCTGTTGATAATAATCATGCAATTGCCGCTTTTTCATTAATAGCTCATCTAAATTCAATAATTGCGCCAATCCCAGTGCAGCATTCACTGCCGGCATACGATAATTAAATCCTACTGCATCATGAGCTATTGAAAAGGCGTCGGTTATTTTTGCTGTCGTGCTTAAATGGCGTATCTTTTCCAATATTTCACGGGAACGCGCAGTAACAGCACCACCACCACCGGTGGTAATAATTTTATTTCCATTAAAGCTTAAGGCCGCAACATCACCGAAACTGCCAAGCGGTTTACCTTGGTATAAACTCCCTAAGGCTTGCGCTGCATCTTCAATTAAAGCCAAATGAAAACGCTGACAGCAGGTTTTTGCTCGCGCCATATCCACTGCATGACCAAAAGCATGCACCACAACCAAACCAATGATCGGCGCTTGAGTTATTTTGTTATAACACACCCCATCTCTAGGCTCTGTTATATGGGTCAAATAGACTTCTAATGCTGAAATATCGATGGTCATATTATCTTCCAACACTTCAACAAAATGAGGTTTTGCACCGCAATACATAGCTGCATTTGCCGTTGCAACAAAAGATAATGCAGGCATTAATAACTCGCACCCTGGCTGAGCACCCACAGCCAAATAACAAAGATGTAACGCTGAAGTTCCACTATTCACAGCTACAACAGACTCTACTTGTAGTCGTTGCGCAAGTTGTTGCTCAAATTGATTCACCCAATGACCCGCGGAAGAAACCCAACCAGAATCTAAACAAGCCTTCATAAACGGCTCCGCAGAATCTAAATAAGGTTGATGTAACGGAATGGGGCGAGGCACATTGGGCCATAAATTGAGTAAGGCTTGAATAAACTGCTCCAATGTAAATTGCTCCTAAAATAATACGAGAAACCATCCATTTTAACTCAATAAAAAAACAAGGCTATGCAGATTATTTGTCAATCTGCTATAAGTCATCTATCCATCAAATCATCAAATTGGGATCATCATGAGTAGGCTTTGTACGCTCTGCGCAAGAGCAGGCTCGAAAGGCGTTCAAAACAAAAATATACGGGAACTCTGCGGTAAACCGCTACTCGCTCATAGTATTGAACAGGCAAAAAATGCACAATTATTCGATGTCATTGCCATCAGTAGTGATTCAGAAAAAATATTAGATCTTGCTGCACACTGGGGCGCAGATCAACTCATCCATCGCCCAGCAGAATTAGCCGGTGATGAAGCAGCCAAGCTACCAGCAATTCAACATTGTGTAAAAACGCTTGAACAACAACTCGGCTACACCTTTAACACCTTTGTTGATTTAGACGTTACCGCTCCATTACGAGAGGTCGCGGATATTCTCGCCGCTGTTCAATTAGTCGAAACTGGCGCAGCCTCTAATGTGATCAGTGCTTGCATCGCTCGACGTTCACCTTACTTCAATATGGTGGAGTATGATCTATCTGGGCAATTAAATGTCATTAAACAACCCAAGACTACATTAGTCCGCCGTCAAGATACCCCTATTTGTTATGATTTAAATGCGTCTATTTATGTGTGGAATCGAGACAGCCTACTCAATGAAACCTCTCTCTTCCTATCCAACACACAGCTCTATTTAATGCCAGAAATTTCTAGATTTGACATTGATTCCGAATTTGATTTTGAATTAGTCAATTATCTGATGCAACGTCAAAACGCTCAACCAAACACCCTTAAAACGTGAAAAATTAGATGCCCATAGTCAATACATCCATAGATCTCAGCAATAAAATTATCTTACTCAGCGGTGCCTGCGGAATATTAGGCAGCCGCTTTAGCCAAGGCTATATCGAAGCTGGCGCTCAACTGATTATGCTAGATAAAAACAACATGGCGCTTCAGCAACTTAAAGAAAAATTAGCTTCGAATAACTATTATCCCTTAGAAACTATTTGCGCTGATGTCACCGATCCACAGCAAGTCAATCATCTCATTGAACGCATCATTCATCAGTATGAACATATTGACGTTTTACATAATAATACCGCCACAAAATCGGATCATCTCAAGGCTTTTTTTGAGCCCTTCGAAACCTATGATTATGCCGAATGGAAAACCATTCTTACTGGAAATCTAGATAGCTATTTTTTAATGGCGCAAGCAGTCGGCCGTCATATGCGTCAGCAAAAAAAAGGCTCCATTATCCAAACAGCATCCATCTATGGCGAACTAGGCACTGACCATCGAATTTATTCCAACAGTGATTATTTAGGCGATGCGATTAATACACCAGCAGTGTATGCAGCGTCTAAAGCGGCTATTTTAGGACTCACTCGTCACCTGGCTTGTTATTGGG
Organism: Gammaproteobacteria bacterium; assembly: GCA_023265895.1. GTDB lineage: Bacteria > Pseudomonadota > Gammaproteobacteria > Pseudomonadales > JAHFSE01 > JAHFSE01. The sequence continues at coordinate 970 of JAHFSE010000131.1, read as the reverse complement.
GCGCTGAAAATATTCGAGTGAATAGTATTAGCCCTGGCGGTGTATTCAGCGGCCAAAATGATCATTTTGTTAAACAATATTCGCAACGAATCCCCATGGGTCGTATGGCCGAAGCGGATGAAATAGTGGGTGCTGCTTTATTTCTAGCATCCGATGCAAGTAGTTATATCACCGGACAAAATTTAATGATCGATGGAGGGCTCAGCGCATGGTAACAACTGTCCGAGTTATTCCTCGATTAGATATTAAAGGCCCCAATTTAATTAAAGGCATTCAATATGAAGGTCATCGCGCATTAGGCAGTGCTGAATATTTTGCTCAATGCTATGAACAAGCCGGCGCAGATGAAATATTTTATCAAGATACCGTTGCCAGCTTATATGAACGCAACTTTTCTATTGAAGCATTAAAAAAAACGGCGGATAAACTCTTTATTCCTCTGACGGTTGCCGGCGGCATCCGTACTTTAGAAGATATTCAACAAGCGCTACGCGCAGGTGCAGATAAAGTTGCCATCAATACTGCTGTAATTAAAAAACCTGATTTCTTACGTCAAGCCGTTGAGCACTTTGGTAGTCAATGCATTGTGAGTGTCATAGAAACTTTCCACACCCAAAATCAATATCAAGTTTGGTATCACTATGGCCGAGAAATATCACAATACACAGCCGTTGAATGGGCTAAACAAGTAGAAGCATTAGGGGTTGGAGAAATTATTTTATCTTCTATTAACAAAGATGGTACTGGTGAAGGTTTTGATTTGGATATCATTCAACAAGTAACTCAGGCAGTCAATATTCCTGTTGTTGCCTGTGGTGGCGCCCAATCAGCAGCAGATTTAATCAAACCGATTCAAATTTCAGGTGCTCATGCCGTTTGTGCTGCCTCAATTTTCCATTATTTTTATGCACAACCTATTCATCAACATACGCTACAATTTAAGCCATCTGCGCTTCGCATGGGCGCAGCG
>JAHFSE010000018.1:4609-24981 GCA_023265895.1 Gammaproteobacteria bacterium | reverse complement strand
CCGATGGACACCTTGCATGATGGAAAACGGATTTGGGCAGAGAAAAATCTGAGCCAAATCTAATCTGACAGACACCTGAATAAAAATCGGTAACTGTCAGATCAAGTCTGAGCTACTACATTTTATGGTGCCATAAAACTCATATTTGAATCGCTAATAAAAAGTTATACCCAATAATCGCTCTACTGCTTGATTAACGCCAGTAACCAATCGATCTTTCAAAGTTTTATGAGGTTCATAGCGAACACTATAAACATCCACAGTCGGCATTTGATCCATCAGATATTCATCACTGGTCATAATCTCATCCACCAAATGCAAAGCTTTCGCTTGAGTTGCATACCAATGCTCACCCGTCGCTACTTGACTAACATCCACTTGAGACCGACGCTGCGCGACAAAAGCTTTAAATAAAATGTGCGTTTCTTCTAATTCTTGTAGAAATTTTTGGCGACCTTTTTCAGTATTCTCGCCTAACATGGTCAAAGTACGCTTGTATTCACCTGCCGTTAAAATATCTACATCCACATCATGTTTTTTTAACAGCTTATGAATATTTGGCACTTGAGCGACTACACCAATGGAGCCGATAATTGCAAAGGGCGCAGCAATGATTCGGTGGGCAATACAAGCCATCATATAACCACCACTGGCAGCTATTTTATCTACTGCTACGGTTAATGAAATGCCTTTTTTCACAATGCGCTCCAACTGAGAGGCCGCTAATCCGTAGGCATGCACCATACCGCCAGGACTTTCCAAACGCACCAAAATTTCATCTCGATCAGTTGCCACTGATAAGACAGCGGTGATTTCCTTCGCCAATGCAGCATTTCTGGAAGCTTTCATATCTCCATTAAAATCCAGGACAAAAAGACGTTTTTTTATTTCCTGAGCGTGATCCAGTGAATCCACTTGTTTTTGAACCGCTAATTTTTTCTGTTTTAGTTTTTCTTTCTCAAGATTTTTTTGCTGCTTCTTTAATTTTTTAAATACATCTTTATCAAGAATTTGCTCATCGAGCATCTGCTTCAATTCATCATAAGCTTCATTCATACTTTCAATTTGTAGGGTACCTTTACTTTCTTGTCGTTTACTGCGCGTTGCAGCCGATAAAATCACTATGACGCAGGTGAGTATTGCCACCACTGAAGTCACTGTTTTGAGCAAAAATAAACCATACTCAGCAAAAAAATGCGCCACAAGCCTTCTCCGTTTTAAATAATCGAACCCTAAAGTGTCAGCCTAACCTACAGATGCTTTCTTCTGCAATCGTTAAAAATTGTTCGCTGATAGTTTGATTTTTTATCCAATTTTCTAAGTAAAAATCGATGCTCATCAAGACACAAGCAAAAACACTTAATTTCCTTTCATCAGAGCAATAAGCTTGATCCCTGAATGTTGCCTTTTGAATATTACATCCCCAATCATGCAGTGTTTGAGCGACACGCTGTAAATTCATAAAATATAAAACTTGACTGGTCGTTTGTAATATTTTGGCTATCTCTTTTAATAGATTAGCATCTGAAGTTTCCGTTATTAAATATTTTTCCCATGATGTCTGAACTAATAATAAATGGGCGCGCGCTTCATTTATCACAACTCCTTGCGCTTGCTCAACTGCAGCTTGGAGGGTCATTTTTATACCTGTAGGTATTGTTTTAAAATAATCAAGATAAAAGTGATTACCCTCTATCATTGCCTGATCAATATAAGTCAAATCATCGACTAATTCTGTCCAATCAAAAAAAACGATGGCAGCATCTTGTAATTTTTTACTTACTTGAGTGCTTTTTGCTGTCAATAATTGCGCCGACTCCACAAAACCTGTTATGTGCAGAATACTGCTCAAACGCTGCAAAGCATCAATTAAACGCTGTACTTTATTCAGGTTAAATTGTGATACCAACTCATCCAATAACTTTTTTACACTGTTTAACTCAACACGCAACTCTGTGATTAACGACAGCATAACATCCTGATCAGGCCCTTTCATCATCGCTCGCTGTACTTGTATCCACTGATCCAATGGGTAACCTGCTAACTGATAATCTTTTCGCACTTGAGTCAAGGTTTTTGCCCGCTCGTCATGAACCAACGAAGCAAGATACAAACACTGATGCATCAGTGTCGACGAGGGTATTTTTTGCCAAGCTTGCTCACCTTCGCAGACTAATATTTTTAACCATTTATCGAATACATGCAGCCAAACCAATCGCTCAGCAGTTAATAAGATTTTCTGTGTTTGCAAAGCTTCAACCGCAGCTAACGCCACCCGCAAAGATGGCGCACATTCTGTTTTAGCAGACCACTCATATAATTTATAAATAATTTGATGCAGCCGAGCTAAATGTTCATTCACACGATTCCCTTGAATAACTGCTAATAAACTCGCTTGATAGGTACGCCGCAATAATTTCGCGGCAGACATGAGCTGCTCAGAAGGATAGATCACTTGAGGATGAAATTCAGGATACGGAGCATGCGCTATTTGGCATTCCATACTAAAATAAGCGCTTTCTTCTAACTGCGGCTGCGCTAATAAAATCCTCATTGCATTACTCACAGGTATCAGCAATACAGACGCTTTTTTTTGCGTGATCATAATCACATGAAAATAACGTTGTAATCGAAAAATAGATTTAATTAACGTTGCTAGAATTTCAGAAAATTGTTGCTCTGTTTTATGACGACTGTAAGGTATAGAGCAATCTAACAATAAACAGCCTAACTGAATCAATTCATTCGCTACTTTTGCCTCGAAGGGAAAAGATAACCAATGCAGAACCCTCGTTAATTGCTCACAATTTTTTAGGTAGTTTTGCAGTAGCTCTATCTCCTGTGGCGCTTCAGAAAATGCAATGAGATCACGCATCATGTCAATCAAATTATTGTCTAATTCCGATCGCAGAATCGCAAACAAATCTTCTGTATTCACAGCCATCACAAAGCGCCCTTATGTGCTACCAGACAGCGACAGATGAAATGGTTTGCAAACGTTGTTGATGCATCGCTATTTCTTCGGCATTTGCCGCTAAAATAAGTAACGGAGATCGATTTTGCAAAAGCGGCTGAGTGACGTTTAATACACGATCCTCTTCCGTTGTTTGCTGATGTAATATAAAACTGGCCTGACCACCTGTCATTGCCAAATAAACATCTGCTAAAATCTCAGCATCTAATAACGCACCATGCAACGTACGATGGGTGTTGTCTATTTGATAACGTTTACACAATGCATCCAAACTATTGCGTTGCCCAGGATGCTTGCGCCGCGCTAACATTAAGGTATCAAATACGCGACAATAAGCGTCTAACGAAACGATGGATGTTTTTTGTTTTAATAAGCTCAATTCGTAATTTAAAAATCCCAAGTCAAAAGTAGCATTATGAATAATTAATTCAGCATCCTGAATAAATGCCAAAAATTCTTCTACTATATCGGAAAATAACGGTTTATCTGCTAAAAACGCATCGCTCAGACCATGTACAGCAAATGCGCCTTCATCCACTAAACGTTGTGGATTCAGATAATAATGAAAAGTTTTTCGAGTAATACGACGATTGATCATTTCAACACAGCCAATTTCAATGAGACGATGTCCTTGATGAGGATCTAATCCAGTCGTTTCCGTATCTAATATAATCTGTCTCATGAGCGCTTATCCCTCGTCAATGCCTCTGTTAGCTAACTGATCTGCTAATTCATTTTCTGGATGTCCAGAATGACCTTTTACCCATTGCCAATCGATCACGTGACCTTGTACCGCTTTATCTAATGCCTGCCATAAATCTTGATTTTTTACGGGTTCTTTTTTGCTGGTTCGCCAATTTTTTTGTTTCCATCGAGTCAACCATTCGGTAATCCCTTGACGAACATATTGAGAATCCGTTGTTACGATCACTTCACAAGATTCTGTTAAAGCCTGCAAGCCTTCAATAGCAGCACGCAACTCCATCCGATTATTGGTCGTGTTAGCTTCACCACCATATAAATATTTTTCATGTGAGCCATAACGCAATACGACACCCCAACCACCTGGACCGGGATTGCCGCGACAAGCACCATCGGTAAATAAATGTACTCGCTTCATGGTTTCAGCACCATATTTTTTGAGGCCATGGACACAGTTACAAAGGTGGGTGATAAAGCAGAATTTCTTTTTTCTAATTTCATGCTCATATTTCTTTTTTTGGCAACAAGGCCATACACCGCCCGCCCCTGAGATCGGTAGACAATCTCCACGTCGAAATTCAATAAATGCAACCAATCAGTGAGACGATAAGCGCCTATCCACTGACCAATGCAAGCGGTTTTCTTCATCAAAAATTTCTGCAACTGTTGCTGCCCACGCCAGAGACTCCAAGGATTAAAACCCAAAACGATCAACAGTCCGCCAGGCGCTAATACACGCGCTACTTCACGCACCACTTGTTGTGGGTGCTCAGCAATATCAAGGGTATGCTGTAAAAGAATGCTATAACAAGATGCATCGGATAATGGCCAATCCTCTAATTCCAAAATCACTGAAGCATCATCTGTTGTTTGATGTGCCAAACTTTCCAAATCAGGCGAATATAACCGAACCGCATGACGAATGGCTGAATGCCCAGACAAATCAAGCCCATATTTCATCAGCGTCATGTAGCATAGATTCTCCCCCCAACAACGACGCAACATTTGTGCTAGCAGTTGCTGCTCTAAGAGCGCGGTTCTTTCACCGGCCGCACTGGAAAACCACTGAGATAATTGCAAAGCAGCCGTACCAACATACTTTTTTTGTAGCAAACCATGACTTGGCCGCAAGAAGTTAAGGTTCATGGTAATCCTTGAATGCAAAATCAATCCCTAGATAATTCAATTAACTCATTGATTATCCATTATATTACAACACTGTACCGGCAATCCTAGTACAGACACAAGCGCAAGATAAAGTAGTAATTTAAACTTAAAGCCTGCTTAAAATCGTCACACGCGCCGTAGATTTTAAACAAGCTCTTACAAACCCTATCAGGATAACGGCTCAAGTACCTGGCCTCTTTAAGCTTTTTTTCTTAGAATGAAGGGAAGGACGCTTGTCGATCAATTTGTTTTTTTAGATGGATGTAAATTAGAAGTTATGATTATTTTACTCAGAAACCTATTTATTATTGTTTTGCTATCATTTCAGCTTTGCGCATGCGCAGCACTGAGTAGCGCGACACCAAAGAAAGCGTTTAGCTATTCATCTTTTAATAAACCAAGACACAACGACAAAGCAATTGAATCGCCCGATATGTGGTATCGACTGCGGGAGAGTTTTTCCTGGGATATTCCATCAGAGAATCCGTTGGTAGTGATGCATCGCAATCAACTGGTCAACAAAGTTAATTATTTTCCTGTATTGACCCAACAGGCACAGGATTATATTTATCATGTGGTTGAATCTTTAGAAGCGCGCAATATGCCAGTTGAACTAGCATTATTGCCGGCTATTGAAAGCGCCTACAATCCCTTTGCCTATTCACGCTCTCATGCTTCCGGTTTATGGCAATTTATTCCTAGCACAGGGAAAATTTACGGCCTCGCACAAAATGAGGAATACGATGGTCGCCGTGACGCCATTGCATCAACCCAAGCAGCCTTGAATCTTTTGCAATACTTACATAATCGATTCAATGGCGACTGGTATTTAGCCCTCGCTGCTTATAATTTTGGTGCAACTAATGTGGAAAAAGCCATCGCAAAAAATATTCAACTTGGCAAACCAACGGATTATTGGTCACTTCCCTTGCCGGAAGAGACCCGTCATTACGTACCTAAACTACTCGCTCTAGTAGATATTATTCGTACACCAGACAGCTATGGCTTAAATCTTCCAAAATTCCGTAACGAACCTACGATTGCGGTACTCACCATGAACGGGCCATTCAGCTTGGCACAGGCAGCACAACTCGCGGATGTACCTTTGGAGCGTTTTCGACGATTAAATGCAGGATATACCCAATCTATTTCACCCCGTAAAGGCCCATTTCAATTAATACTACCCATTGCCAATACAGAATCTTTCCAACAAAAATATGCTCAGCTACAGCTCAATCCACCGAATATTGCTGATCAGCCTGTGGTTGCTGCGGCAGATACCTCAAAAGCACACCGTGTGCAGCAAGGTGAAACTTTATGGGGTATCGCTCATCGCTATCAAGTCGATGTAAATCGTTTGGCCGCGTGGAATAACATCACAGCTAACAGCCCGCTACAACAAGGACAAACGCTGAACCTATTTACCGATCAATAATTTTGCAACTTCACGTCGTCGGAGATCTATCCATCTGGCGACGTTTTTTACTCCGACGAATCTCTCTCCCTCTTCTTTTTTAAACCTATTGCTGCATAATCACCTTCCGTTATAAATAATCAAAGCAGTGCCTTGGTTGTTCTTATTTTCCTTACCAACACCCAAAAAGGGACCTTTTAAAGTGATTGCTCAACCCTGTTTAACTAAAAAAAATTTAGTTGGTTTTGTATTAATCCTCTGCTGGCATTTAACGAGCTTCGCAGCAACTTTTCCTATTCAAACACGACATGCTCTAGCGATGCATGGTACGGCAAAATATCCAGCTAATTTCCAATCCTTTAATTATGTTAATCCGCAGGCACCCAAAGGCGGACAAATAAAACTCGCTGCTATTGGCACCTTTGATACCTTTAATGCTTTTATTCCAAAGGGCGTAGAAGCGGATGGCATCAACTTAATTTACGATACACTCACCACGGCATCGCTCGATGAGCCTTTCTCTCGCTATGGTTTAGTAGCTGAAACGATGGAGCTCCCAACCGATCGCTCTTGGGTTATTTTTCATTTACGGCATCATGCACAATTCCACGACCATCACCCTATCACCGCTGAGGATGTCGTTTTTTCCTTTAACCTTTTAAGAACCCAAGGTCGACCTTTTTTTCAATATTATTATGCTCAAGTATTATCGGTTACTGCGCTGGACGCCTATCGAGTAAAATTCACCTTCAAACCTAACGGCAGCCGAGAGATGCCCTTGATTGTGGGAGAATTTCCCATTCTGCCCAAACATTACTGGAGCAAGCATACTTTCTCTCAAGCCAATTTAGAGATACCGCTCGGCAGTGGCCCCTATCGAATCAAACAATTTTCTGCCGGTAAAAATGTAGTTTATGAAAGAGTTAAAAATTATTGGGGCGCGCAATTACCCGTCAATCGTGGTCGATATAATTTCGACCAAGTTAACTACGAATATTATTTAGATCCTACCGTCACAGTAGAAGCGCTTAAAGCACAGGACTATCATTTTCGTTTGGAAAATAATTCTAAATTTTGGGCAACGCTTTACCAAGGCCCACCCTTTGATCAACATAAAATTATCCTAGAACAAATTCCAAACCAAGAACCTACCGGCATGCAGGGATTTATTTTCAATTTACGTAAACCCTTATTCCAAGACAAAATACTCAGACAAGCGATGAACCTTGCTTTTGATTTTGAGTGGGCCAATAAAAATTTATTTTATAGCCAATATAAACGCACCCAAAGCTACTTTCAAAATACTGAATTAGCGGCCACACAATTACCCAGTCCAGAAGAAATCACTTTATTAAAATCACTTTCTACCGACATTCCACCAGAAGCGTTTAAACAAGTGTATAACACGCCTCAAACAACCGGCGCATACAACATCCGTAACAATCTACGTCAAGCAGCGCAATTACTTAAACAAGCGGGCTATCAAATTAAAAATGGTCAGCTTTATAACGCCAAACAACAAGCAATTAATTTTGAATTTTTATCCTACGATTCCAGCTTCGAACGAATATTACTACCCTACGCAAAAAATTTAGCTGTGCTAGGCATTCATATGTCACTCAGACGCATCGATACCTCACAGTACGTCAGCCGACTACGCAATTATGATTTTGATATGACCATTCATAGTTTTGGTCAATCCTTATCACCGGGCAATGAACAAAAAGATTACTGGTATTCCACTTCTGCAGATATTCCAGATTCAAAAAATTTGATGGGCATTAAAAATCCTGCAGTAGATCGACTGGTTGACTTAGTCATTAATGCGCCGGATCGACCCGCATTAGTGCTACGCAGTCGCGCACTCGACCGCGTATTGCAGTGGAATTATTATCTGATTCCTAACTGGCATGTGAGCTATTATCGCGTTGCTTATTGGAATTTTTTACATCACCCAAAAATCACGCCGCCCTACGGCTTAGATTTTTTTAGCTGGTGGATACAGAAATAAATGGCTGCTTACTTCTTTCGCAGATTACTGCTGATTATTCCCACACTGCTGGGCATCATGCTGGTGAACTTTATCATTATTCAAGCCGCACCCGGTGGTCCAGTGGAACAAATGCTGGCAAAACTTCAAGGACTTGAGACGGGCGCAACCAGTCAAATCAGCAACAGTGGCGATTTTCAAAATACAACCCACTCAACAAATCCAACAGCTAACAACTCCACTTATCAGGGCGCACGCGGCTTACCGCCAGAATTAATTCAACGTATTGAAAAAATGTATGGTTTTGATAAACCTGCCTATGAACGTTTTTTCATGATGTTAAAAAATTATCTTACCTTTGATTTTGGTGACAGTTATTTTCGCGATCGCAAAGTAGTGGATTTAATTTTAGAAAAAATGCCTGTCTCTATTTCTTTAGGTCTATGGAGCACTTTGCTCATCTACGGTATTTCTATTCCACTGGGTATTCGAAAAGCCATCAAACACGGCTCTAGTTTCGACGTTTGGAGTAGCGCCATCATTATTATCGGTTATGCCATTCCTGCTTTTCTTTTTGCCATTTTACTTATTGTATTATTCGCCGGCGGTAGCCATTTTGATTGGTTTCCACTGCGCGGTCTCACCTCCGATAATTTCGCTCAACTCACGCTCTGGGGAAAATTTAAAGATTACGCCTGGCATATTACTTTACCTACACTGGCCAATGTCATTGGTGGTTTTGCAACACTCACCCTATTAACGAAAAATTCTTTTCTTGATGAAATTCACAAACTCTACGTTACCACAGCACGCGCCAAAGGGTTAAGCGAGTCTCAAGTTTTGTATCGTCACGTTTTTCGTAATGCAATGCTGATTATTATTGCCGGTTTTCCTGCTGCATTTATTGGATTATTTTTTACTAGCTCACTCTTAATTGAATTTATTTTTTCCCTAGATGGCTTAGGTCTACTGGGCTTTGAATCTGTGATTAATCGCGACTACCCTGTGGTATTTGCTACCTTATATATTTTTACTTTAGTCGGCTTGATTTTAAAATTAATTGGCGATTTAACTTATACCTGGATAGATCCTCGCATTCATTTTGATGCTGGAGAATCCGAATGACTCGATTGGCAACGCTTAAAAATCCACTTCGTCAGCGTCGCTGGCAAGCTTTTAAAAAAAATCGCCGGGCTTATTTTTCACTATGGATTTTTAGTGGTTTATTAATCTTCAGCCTTGCGGCTGAATTCATTGCCAACGATAAACCGCTGTTCGTTTCTTACAAACAAACTTGGTATTGGCCTATTTGGCATCATTACCCAGAAACAACCTTTGGCGGTATTTTTGAAACCGAAGCAGATTATCGTGATGCTGCCGTCAGCAATTTAATTCAAGCCGATGGCTGGATGCTGTGGCCCCCAATCCGTTATCACTACGACACCATTAATTACGATCTAACAGAACCTGCACCATCGCCGCCCTCCAAAGAAAATTGGCTCGGCACCGATGATCAAGGTCGCGATGTATTGGCAAGAATTATTTATGGCTTTCGTATCTCTATTTTATTTGGCTTAACCTTAACATTACTCAGCAGCATCATGGGTATTTTTGCTGGCGCACTACAAGGTTATTTCGGTGGAAAATTCGATTTATTAGGTCAACGTTTTATCGAAATTTGGTCTAGCTTACCGCAATTATTTTTATTGATTATTTTAAGCAGCTTTGTGACACCCAATTTCTATTGGTTGTTAGGCATTATGTTATTATTCAGCTGGCTCTCTTTAGTTGATGTGGTGCGAGCAGAATTTTTACGGGGTCGCAATTTAGAATATGTCAAAGCAGCACGCGCTTTAGGCGTCAGCCATTTTAGCTTAATTCGTCGTCACATTTTGCCTAATGCCATGGTTGCCAGTTTAACCTTTATGCCGTTTATTTTAAATTCTGCCATCACCACGCTCACTTCATTAGATTTTTTAGGCTTTGGTTTACCCCCAGGCTCTGCATCCTTAGGAGAATTATTAGCGCAAGGTAAGGCCAATATTCATGCAACCTGGCTGGGCATATCGGCTTTTTTCACCCTTGCCTTACAATTGAGTTTATTAATTTTTATCGGCGAAGGCGTACGTGATGCGTTTGATCCAAGATTGCGTACAGGAGTTGCTGCGTGAAAAACCCAAAGCCACTGCTCAGCATCCAACAGCTATCAGTCCATTTTCAAATGGAACAACCCACCCCCTTAGTCGCCGTCGATCATCTTTCCTTTGATATAGATCCAGGCCAAGTTGTTGCGTTGGTTGGTGAAAGCGGTTCTGGAAAATCTGTGACCGCACATGCTATTTTAAAATTACTGCCTTATCCTAAAGCATCCCATCCCAATGGAAAAATTATTTTCCAAGACATAGATTTACTGCAATGCAATGACAAACAATTGCAACAGATTCGCGGACATCGCATCAGCATGATTTTTCAAGAGCCGATGCTTGCGCTTAATCCATTGCAAACCATTGAGCAACAAATTGCTGAAGTATTATGGCTACATAAACAATTACGTGGTACCGCAGCAAAACAAAAAATAATTGCTTTACTCAAACGTGTGGGTGTTGCTGAAGCAGAAAAACGCCTCGGTGCTTATCCACACGAATTATCGGGTGGTCAACGTCAACGGGTGATGATTGCTATGGCGCTGGCCAATGAACCACAATTGTTGATTGCGGATGAACCAACAACTGCCTTAGATGTCACCATCCAAGCACAAATTCTCGACTTATTAAAATCTCTACGACAAGATTTTAATATGGCTATTTTACTCATCACTCACGACTTGAATATCGTCAAACAAATCGCTGATAAAATTGTAGTGATGCAAGCGGGAAAAGTAGTTGAACAAAATTCAACTCATCTTGTTTTAACAAAGCCACAACATCCCTACACTCAAATATTAATTGCTGCCGAACCAGGCGATGCACCAAGCCCCATCTCAATACAAGCAGAATCTTTGCTCAGTTGCACCGACCTCAATGTCTGGTTCCCTATTAAAAAAGGATTATTGAAGAAAACTGTAGATCACTTTCGCGCAGTTCATCAATTAAACCTTGCTTTACAGTTAGGTGAAACACTCGGCATCGTCGGTGAAAGTGGCTCTGGAAAATCAACCCTCGCCATGGCGTTATTACGTTTAATTCCATCCAATGGAAAAATCCAATTTCAACACTATTCATTTTCTTCATTGACGCAGAAACAATTGCGTCCCTTACGCCGTCATTGTCAGATTGTATTTCAAGATCCCTTTGGTAGTTTGAGTCCGCGAATGTGTATTCGCGATATTATTGCGGAAGGCCTGCAAGTTCATGAGCGACAACTCGATGCCCAAGCGATAGACACCTGTGTGGTACAAAGCTTAGCGGAAGTTGGCTTAGATCCAGCATCTCGTTTTCGTTACCCTCATGAATTTTCTGGTGGTCAACGTCAACGAATCGCCATCGCTCGAGCGCTGATTTTAAAACCCCAACTGATTATTTTAGATGAACCCACATCGGCATTAGATCGCTCAGTACAAAAACAAGTATTGGATTTATTAAAAGATTTACAAAATAAATATGGCTTTTCCTATTTATTCATTAGCCATGATTTAAAGGTCATTAGAGCCATCAGTCATCGAATTGTTGTGATGAAAGACGGAGAAATTATTGAGCAAGGCGCCACTCAAACCTTATTGCACCATCCACAACAACCTTATACGCAAAAATTAATTGCAGCGGCTTTTTTATAACGCTTATGTTTACAGCAACCTGAGTTCGACGCTAAATAGTGTTATGCGCTCGTATAAACTTCCCCCTTTGAAAAAGGGGGATTGAGGGGGATTTTCAGAATTCACTGATGCTTAAAAATACAAATCCCCCCTAACCCCCCTTTTTCAAAGGGGGGGGGAATTAGCTGGCAGTGATCTATTTTTTTAAAAAAATGAATGTAATTTTCTCTCATCGAACTCAGGTTACAGTACAATGACACTTGCCAGCAAACATCAAAATTGGAGTGACTTATGGGATTTCTAACAGGGAAAAGAGCTTTAATTGTTGGTATTGCCAGCCCAAAATCCATTGCCTATGGTATTGCAGAAGCCATGCATCGCGAAGGCGCTGAATTGGCTTTTACCTATCAAGGTGAGAAATTAAAAAAACGTGTTGAAGAATATGCCGCTCAATGGAATTCCACACTTTGTTTTCCCTGTGATGTTGCCAGTGATGACGCCATTCAACTGCTCATGGAATCTCTGGCCCAATATTGGTCCAGCTTTGATTGTTTGATTCATTCTGTTGGTTATGCGCCAGGTGACGCACTAGACGGTGATTTTATTCAATCCACTACACGAGAAAATTTTCGCATAGCCCATGATATTAGTAGCTACAGTTTAATTGCCTTAGCGAAAGCCGCTCACCCCTTGATGAAGACCCGACAAGCATCCATCACCACGCTGACTTATTTGGGATCAGAGAGAATCATTCCCCACTACAATGTCATGGGATTGGCAAAAGCCAGCCTAGAGGCCGGTGTGCGCTATTTAGCATCTAGTTTAGGAAGCGATGGCATTCGAGTGAACGCCGTCTCTGCTGGCCCTATTCGCACCCTAGCTGCCTTGGGCATTAAAGGGTTCAGAAAAATGTTGGATCAAGCAAGAAAGCAAAATCCTCTACAGAAAAATATTACGACAGAAGAAGTCGGCAATACAGTCGCTTTCCTCAGTTCTGATTTAGCATCCGGCATTACTGGACAAACAATTTATGTGGATGCTGGATTTAACATTACGGCAATCAATACCCAAGAGGATGTGATTGCAGTAGATTAATTCGATATGGATAAAAAATCATACCGCTCTCTCTTTTGGGAAAATCAATTTAAATTGAGTAAATTCACCTTCTTTTGAAGAGCAGTTAATATCACCCTTTAAACTTGTCATAGTTCTTTTGCAGAAAGGTAAACCAAGACCTGTGCCTTTAGAGGTTGAACTTTTATCAAAGGTAACAAAATCCTTAAATATGTTTTTTAATCCGCTTGAAGCTATACCTGGGCCATTATCTTTTATATATAAATAATTTTTGCTGTAATCTGATTCAAGCCAAATAAGCACTTGAGGATTTTTTGTATCATTTAGATGATAGATTGCGTTTTTAATCAAATTAAATAAAGTAAAAACCATGTAGTGTTCTGAGCCAAAATAACTAAAGTCATTTTTTTCAGAAAATTGTACTATATTTCGCTCACCATCTCTAAATGGATATTCACCAAGCGCTATTTTTATAGTTGATATCATACTATGGCTTTTGAAATCTTTACTATCAATAGTGCCAGTTCTAATGTTTGATAAAATAAGATCAATAATATGATTTCCTCTAGTCGCACTAGTAATGGATTTTTTTAATAAATCACGAAATAAATATTGGTCTTTCTCAGATATGGCGTATTTTTCTTCTAATCCAGTTAATCTTCTCTGAAGTACATGTAAATTCTGAGCAATGATTGCTAAAGGATTTCGAACTTCATGAGCGATACTGCCACCCAAGCTTAACAGTAAGAAATTATTTTTCTCTGCAGCATAAGATTTTTTCATCGTTATGTTAAATAAGACCATGCAAACTACAGCGATAGGAATAGGAATCAGATAAGTAAGATGCTCAATGCCAAATTGAATATTGTCACCCGTTTCCAGATAAAAGAAACCATACGCAATTCCAACACCTATTGCCAAATTAAAAAAATACAGCAATAAATTTTGGCAGAAAATGGATAACACTAAGATCATCATAGTTTCGCAAACCAACCACATAGGGGAAAAATTATTTTGTAGCATCAAATAAGTAAAGGTTAGTGGTAACTGTATAATTAAAACTATATACCAATAAATAGGCAAAAATATTTTTGTTTTTACCGGCCAATATTTTCTTAAAATTATAGGAATAGACGCGGCACTGCAAAAAAATCTCATTGCCGCACTTTCAAATGGTTGTGGAATTACGTAGGTCCAGATAACCCAGTAGATAGGATGGGCTACCAAACCAACCCAACCTCCAACCATAAAGCTAATTTCTTGATTCTTAGCTTCCTGTTCGAGAAAATTTGCTATGGACATAGATAATCCTTTAAAAAACTTAACCTAAATAGATCGAAGTTTTATATTTCCCTATAAAAAATTAATATCATATCAAAAAGTTGTGGAGTAGAATTGCGCGATCTTTGAACAGCTTAGTCCAATCATTAATAATAATGAAACTTTACAAAATGTTAGATGGTTATATGACAAGGAGGCCAATATGAACTGGGCAGCACAACTTCAAACAATTGATGGCTGGGACGTCGATAAAAAGGATAGGTTTCAACTAAATAATTCGCAAAATGCTTTCCATAAGTCAGTGCCGGTACTGGAATATCTAGATTGGCAAATTCTAGATATTCAACGGGGATCTTGTGAAACCGTACTGCCTCTCAACGTTGAATCTTCTAATCAGTATCTCACTCAACAAGCGGCTCTGATGCTACTTTCAGCAGATTATACGGGTGGTATAGCTTTATGTACTTTATTTGATAGAGTTCCTATAATTGGCTTTCATCCTCAAAAAGACGATTACGGCGCCTATATGTGGGGCGCAAAAGCGACTATTAAGTGGTACCGACCCAGCACAGAGGATCTTGTTTGCAAAGCGAAAATCCCTAAAGAAGATTGGGCTCGATTAGCCGATAGATTTTTTAATGGTCGAAATGTCATAGTGACTATTCCTGTAATGATGTATAACAAGGGTGTTTTAGTTGCCAAAGCAGATTTTACTTATTGGGCACGCAACTCTCATAGCCTTTACGCCACTGGAACCCACCTGAAAACCACCCATCTATTGTTGGAACATAAGGTCAAAACCTCAGCAAAATTGATTGCGGGATTAAGAGCACTGAATGATAACCCCATATCAACAGAAAGAGATAATTTAGATCCTTATGCAAAGCAAGTTGCTGGTAAGCAAGGTCTTATCTTAGCGAGAAAGTTTTGTCTGCATACTCCGCAGTTAAAAGAGATGATTCGAGCAAGAACACTTCATCTAGATCAGTGTTTAAAAGATTTTTCTGAAAAGCACGATCGCTTTTCAGTTATCAATATCGGGTGTGGATTTGATGCGCGTCCATGGCGTTTAAAACACTTGAATATCAGTCGTATTTACGAGTTAGATTTGCCAATTATGCTAAATCTTAGGGAGTTAGCCCTACCTGCCATAGCAGAGAGTAGCTACCCAATTACTCGTATTCCAGTGAATCTTCTAGAAAACTCTATTGAAATTCTATTAAAACAAGCAGAAATGAACCTGTTTGAGCCAGCATTTTTCATTTGGGAAGGTGGTTCTATGTATTTTTCTAAACAGAATATTGAACCTATTTTTAAATCTATCGCTAATTTAATGTTACATACTCATTCAGTGCTTTGGCTTGATTATGCTAGTGAGAAAGCTGTGTTTGATCAAACTGGTATTACTGAGATTGAGAATTTCATGGGAAATATGAGCCGCATGGGAGAAGCTTTTGTTAATGGTTATGACCAGATTAAGAGCTCCTTAAACCCCATTGGGCTTTCAGTTGCACAACAAATAAGTTGTGGTGCCTTTATGGGCTCAAGTCAGCCAATCTACCAGCATTACAACTTTTGTTTAATACAAAGAGCGCGTGTTACTTCGGAAGACAAACGTCGTATTGCTTCAACTGAAGAAATGGCTTAACAAATTGACACCATCGTCATTTTCCTCAGCTATACTATTCCTCAGATGAGCTTTAACCCTTTTATCCTGAGGATATGTCATGGCTGACGAATCCAATAAATTGCAGATCTTGTTTGTTGACGATGAAGTCGAATTTAGAGACAACTTTAAATATTCTATTGAATTAGATTCGGTTGAAGTCATCACTGCTAAAAGTGTCGATACTGCAATTGAGATTTTAGAAACTCAAGCGGATCGAATTGCCGTCATTGTGACGGATTTCAATATGCCCATTAAAAATGGTGTTGAGCTATTGCAGGTTGTGATCGCCCGCTGGCCCCATATCACGCGTATGTTATGTACCGCTTATAAAGATCTTGAAATTGCTAAAGCGGCTATTAATAAAGGCCATATTCATGCCTATTTTAATAAACCGTGGGATGTAGATGAGTTAAATCAGCGTATTTTAGAAAGTCTTGGCGTCTACGAAGAAAATAAGCTAAATCAAAAATTAAAATTAATGACTGAATCTCTTAAGCATGATCATTCTTTTCAAGAATATTTACTAAAAGCTAATTATGATCAGCTTAGTGATTTTTGTACTGGAGTGATGGGCGCCGCAGATTTTTTACTGATGGAAAATGGCAATTCTTTATCGGATATTAGCAATCGTGAATTTTTATTAAAGCTTACTTTTGTTTCCGGCAGGATTAATCAAATACGCGCAGCTAATTTATTGGATTATTGCCGTATACGAAATGGTTCTTTTCAATTGCATGACGAAAAAGCTGATTTTAATCGTCTAACACAAAGAATATTGGAGGATTTTTTGCCGTTTTTTGAAGTGAATCAGAAAACTTTTGGCATTCAATATCAAGGTTTGGGGCCTGATACAGAAATCACTATGGATCAGGCTAAAATTTATCAAATACTGGTTAGCATTTTGAGTTACTGCACTAGCATTGGTGATAATTCACCAACAACATTGACCATTGAGCTGAAACCCACCTCAGCCAAAAAAATCCAAGAGTTAATTTTTAAACTAGAATATGGCGTTCCCTCCATACTCAATGAATCATCATTGCTTCAAAATACGATTTCGTCCGCAGCTAATCCGGATACTTCACTCATGGATGAGGAAAGATTTGCTGGTGCTGAATTAGATTTGTTTATGGCTCAGGAGTTAGCTAAAAGCATGGGTGGTTCTGTTTCTTTTAAAATTAATTCCGGTCATAAAATTGTGTTTTTTCTGAGGATGGAAATAAAGCAATAACTCACCTCTTCTTTATTTAAAGAGAGGGAGTTAAATATATCAAACGCCCCCTAACCCCCTCTTCATCTGAAGAGGGGGAATTTAAAAAGAGCGCGATTACTTTTTTTAATTAATTTTAATATCTGCACGATCTTTAGCATATTTCATAAAATGATTAAAATCTCGCTCACCTAATTGAACTTCAAGAAAACGCTGCACTTGCTGTTGTTCTTGAGCTTTTAACGGTAGATCTTGACCTGACTTTACTGCTAACAAGCCGACAATGGCTGACCCACTCACACCGTTTAATATCACCTGATCGTACACTGCACCCTGCGCAGATGGACGGGGTAGAGCAAATGTTTTATCAATCACTGCTGCATTTAATACATCGGATCCACGCTTTAATGCCAAATAAGATTTCCAACTAACGCCATATTGAGCAGTAATTTGTTGTCGCGTTGTACCACTGCGCAATTGCGACAAAATCGTTTGACCTATTTTATTTGCTTTTGCTTCTGCCTGTTCTTGTATCCATAATTGTGTTACTTGAGGCGCTACCACGGTTAATGGCTTAGCAACCGATGCCCGATGCTCAACCAAACGCAATACCACACTATGATGCTCATCTAAATCTACCACATCACTATTACGTTGCTCTGTTAATACAGCAGATGAAAAAGCAGCATTCATTAATTTCGGATTTGCAAATAAACCCACATTCGCACTAGAACGCTTCAACCAATCGCTGTGTTGCACAGGCAGCGAAAATTCATCAGCCAATGCTTTTAAATCCCCAGCTTCAAAGGCTTTTTCCTCGAATGAAGATCGTGCTTCTTGATAAAGCGCTTCTGCTTTTTGTGTTAATAATGTTTGGCGCAATGTATTTTTTAATTCAGCAAAAGTAGGTAAGCTCGTTTTTTTAATTTCCTTTAATTGAATTAAATGCAAACCAAAAGCGCTTTTAACAATCGGTGAAATTTCACCAGCTGTTTTTAATGAATACAACGCAGCTTCAAAGCTAGGGTCATACACACCACGGCCGGCAAATCCTAAATCGCCCCCTTGAGCAGCAGAACCAGGATCTTGCGAATATTTTTGTGCTACTTGAGCAAAATTTTCACCCTGATCGATGCGTTGCTTGAGTGCTAATAATTGTTGGCGTACTTGAGCTTCTGAATGAGTTGCATCCACCATTAATAAAATATGCGCTGCTCGACGTTGTTCTTGATCCGCCTTGGAGACTTCTGCTTTTTTCTGCTCATAAGCTTGTTGTAGTTCTACCTCATTCACTTGTACCTTGGCCAAATAGCTTTCAAAATTGAGCTGAATAAAGTTGACTTTAGCCTGTTCTTCCGTCATAAAATTTTTACTGTGCGCTTGATAATAATGGCTCAGCTGTTCAGCAGTAGGCTGCGTTATACTTGCGCTATAACGCGCTGTTGGAATTTCTAAATAAGCGATATCTCGCGTTTGTTTTTCTAATTCAAATAATTTCTTTAATTCAAGAGACGTCATAAAAGAAGAAGACGTTAATACATCTCGCCATTGATTGATTTGATAATCGCTGGCTAATTCAGATAAA
Source organism: Gammaproteobacteria bacterium (assembly GCA_023265895.1). Lineage (GTDB taxonomy): Bacteria > Pseudomonadota > Gammaproteobacteria > Pseudomonadales > JAHFSE01 > JAHFSE01. The sequence continues at coordinate 6,164 of JAHFSE010000018.1, read as the reverse complement.
AATTGAGCCGGTGTATAACCATATTGTTCTACTAATTTTTTAAATAATGCTTCAGAAAATTGTCCATTATCTTGAAATTGTGGCATGCCCATAATCGTTTTTTTAATATATTCCTCCGACACCACTAAATTTTGCTGGCGGCTGGCTTCCTTTAGTAAACTGCGATCAATGAGCGCTTGAATCACATCTTTTCTCAAACGAGCAGCATCTAATAAATTAGGATCTGCATGAGCGCCCATCCTAGCTAATAAATTCTGTTTCTGCAGGCTGATAATACGATCTAATGCTTGCTGACTGATTTGCTCACCATCGACTTCCAATGCAGGCTTAGGTCGTGCTGCGATGGAAAGTAATGCCTGAGTTCCAAAAGCACCAAAGATTAAAATGATAATGCCAAGCAAAGATTTTCCTAACCATCCTTGAATTATCCGTCTAAAAGCTTGCATTTACTTTCTCCCACCCGTCTGATAATAAACAATCACCATAAAAAAATAGGGGCGATGATCTCCCATCGCCCCTACTTCATTCTATCTATTCACAACTTAAACATGCTGCACAATAAGTCATCATTATTCGAATCAATGATTGACGCTATCTTTTAATGCCTTGCCTGGTTTAAAGGAAGGAATATTCGCCGCCTTAATTTCAATCGCCGCACCTGTTTGAGGATTGCGACCTGTTCGTGCAGCGCGCCCCTTCACGGCAAAGGTACCAAAACCCACTAAAACAACTTGCTCGCCTTTTGCCAAAGCTTGAGTAATTGAATCTAGTACAGCATCCAATACCTTTCCAGCAGCAGCTTTGGATAAATCAGCTGTCTCCGCAACCACTTCAACTAACTCAGATTTGTTCACAAAATATCCCCTTGTGTTAAAAGCCCCTCTTAATGCGATACACCTTAACGCCCTCTGATGGAGTCAGTTAGATCTCTGGTAGCTATTCCACAAAGATTTAGCGTAAAAAGGAAGGAGTTTATACCAACTAGTAAAAAGCCATGTCAAGCAAGCGCATGGGATAATTACCTCACACACCAACTCTCATAGGTTTTATAGGGTTGCATATTCTGAATCAGGCTGAAAAAACACTTCAATAGAAAAATTTTAGTGTGTGCTAACACCCAGTGCCGTGTCATCGCCATCCTTCGTCACAGTGATTATTTGCGTTTCATCTATAGGTAACGGTTCCGGTAAACGCTGCAAAGCTAAGGCTAATACTTCGTCAATCCATTCCACAGAATAGATATCTAATGCTGCTTTAATATTATTTGGAATTTCTTTTAAATCGCGTTCATTTTCCTTTGGAATAATCACTCGCTTAATACCACCTCGATGGGCCGCTAATAATTTTTCTTTTAATCCACCAATCGGGAGCACTTCACCTCGCAAAGTAATTTCACCTGTCATGGCAATATCCGCACACACGGGGATTTTAGTCAGCACCGACACAATGGCGGTACACATACCAATGCCTGCACTAGGACCATCTTTGGGTGTAGCGCCCTCTGGTACATGAATGTGCAAATCTGTCTCTTCATAAAATTTTGAGCTAATTCCTA
>JAHFSE010000018.1:0-4599 GCA_023265895.1 Gammaproteobacteria bacterium | reverse complement strand
CTCGACTACGCACAACGGTCAAAGCAGCCTGAATGGATTCCTGCATCACATCACCTAAAGAGCCCGTGCGAATATATTGCCCTTTGCCTTTGACTGCCGCAGCTTCAATAGTTAACAACTCACCACCCACGGATGTCCAAGCTAAACCAGTCACTTGCCCTATCCGATCTTCAACACCAGCGCGACCAAAATTAAACTTGCGCACACCGCTATAATTTTCCAACTGATGCTCATCGATTAATGTCATTGGGATATCGCGCGATAATAAATTTTGCTTCACTAATTTACGACAAACTTTTGAAATCTCTCGCTCTAAACTACGAACACCAGCTTCTTTCGTGTAATAGCGAATCATATCTCTAATCGCATCTTCACTAAACGCTAATTCATCTCGACGCAATCCATTGGTTTGTATCGCTTTGGGAATTAAATACTGCTTCGCAATATTTACTTTTTCATCTTCGGTATACCCTGGAATACGAATCACTTCCATTCGATCTAATAAAGGTGCAGGGATATTCATGGAATTAGAAGTACAAACAAACATCACGTCAGAAAGATCATAATCTACATCTAAATAATGATCGTTAAAGGTATTATTCTGTTCAGGATCTAACACCTCCAATAATGCAGACGCAGGATCACCCCGCATATCTACACCCATTTTATCAATTTCATCTAGTAAAAATAACGGATTTTTAACACCGACTTTAGCCAATTTTTGGATGATTTTTCCCGGCATTGAACCAATATAAGTCCGTCGATGCCCTCGAATTTCTGCTTCATCTCTCACGCCCCCTAAAGCCATACGGACATATTGACGATTGGTTGCACGGGCAATGGAACGCCCCAAGGAAGTTTTACCAACTCCTGGCGGCCCAACCAAACATAGCACGGGGCCTTTTAATTTTCGCACACGAGATTGCACTGCTAAATATTCTAAAATACGGTCTTTGACTTCTTCTAAACCATAATGATCCTGATTTAATACCTGTTGCGCTTTGCTTAAATCATGTCTTACTTTGCTGCGCTTATTCCAAGGTATTTGAATCATCCAATCCAAATAACTCCGCACAACCGTTGCTTCTGCAGACATAGGAGACATCATGCGTAATTTATTTAATTCTGTTTTTACCTTTTGCTGTACTTCCTTTGGCATACCACTGGCTTCAATTTTTTTAGCCATTTCATCTAATTCATTACCACCTTGATCTAGCTCACCCAATTCTTTTTGAATGGCTTTCATTTGTTCATTGAGATAATACTCTCGCTGACTTTTTTCCATTTGTTTTTTAACACGACCACGAATGCGCTTTTCAACTTGTAATACATCAATTTCCGCTTCAATCAACACCATTAAGTGTTCTAAACGAGATTTCAGATTGACTGTTTCTAAAATAGTTTGTTTGTCTTCTATTTTCAGCGTCAAATGCGCTGCAATGGTGTCGGCTAAACGACTGGTTTCTTGAATGCTCAGAATAGAATTAACCACTTCCGGTGGAATTTTTTTACTCAGCTTCACGTATTGATCAAATTGAGACAACATTGAACGCAATAAAACTCGAATTTCTTCTTCGGGTAATTGCGATGTCAGCAACTCACGAATGTCTGCTTCAATATATGATCCTGTATGAGAGATAGATAAAATTTCTGCACGATAATTACCTTCGACTAAAACCTTAACTGTCCCATCGGGTAATTTGAGTAGCTGTAATACACTGGCAAGCGTACCGACTTGAAATAAATCCTTTTCGCTCGGTTCATCATCCGTCGCATTTTTTTGTGCAACTAATAAAATGCGCTTATCCCTCATCATGGCTTCTTCCAGTGCAGTGATAGATTTCGCTCTACCCACAAAAAGCGGAATCACCATATGGGGATAGACCACCACATCTCGCAAGGGCAATAAAACTGATCGATGGGCAGCAGATAAAGATGAATCTTGCATGGAAAATTTTACCTTAGAATGTCTTAAGCAAGGACAAGTACGCTTTGATCGAACGCTCTATATGGGATCAGGAATGAATCTATCAAGTATAGGTGTGAGATTATCTATAAAAAAAGGACCCAGCGGTCCTTTTTTTATAGCCAAAATTCCAAGCGAAATATCTCTCAGCTGCGTCAATCATCTGGCACTGCTTTTTGTTGCTCACGATTTTCATAAATTAACAGCGGTTGCGATTCTTCTTTAATCACATTTTCATCAATAACTACTTTTGATAAATCCTGCATAGAAGGCACATCATACATCGTATCTAATAACACAGATTCTAATATGGCTCTCAAGCCACGAGCACCTGTTTTACGCTCCATTGCTTTTTTCGCAATCGCAGCAAGCGCCTCTTCACGAAACATGAGCTCAACATTTTCCATCGCAAACAATTTTTGATATTGCTTTACTAATGAATTTTTAGGCTCTGTTAAAATTTGAATAAATGCACGCTCATCTAATTCATCCAATGTGGCAAGCACTGGCAGACGACCCACAAATTCTGGTATCAAACCATATTTCACTAGATCTTCTGGCTCAACCGTTTTCAGCGTTTCGCCAACATTTTTTTCCGATTGCTTACCTTTTACAGAAGCAGAAAATCCAATACCACTTTTTTCTGAACGATCTCGAATGACTTTATCTAAACCAGAAAAAGCACCGCCACAAATAAAAAGAATATTGGAGGTATCTACCTGCAGAAATTCCTGCTGAGGATGTTTGCGCCCACCTTGAGGCGGCACAGAAGCCACAGTTCCCTCAATTAATTTTAACAGCGCCTGCTGTACACCTTCACCAGAGACGTCTCGAGTAATCGAAGGGTTATCTGATTTACGAGAGATTTTGTCAATTTCATCGATGTACACAATACCCATTTGAGCACGCTCTACATCGTAGTCGCATTTCTGTAGCAATTTTTGAATGATATTCTCTACGTCTTCACCCACATAACCTGCTTCAGTTAATGTTGTTGCATCCGCGATGGTAAAAGGTACGTTTAATAATCTTGCCAGTGTTTCAGCTAACAACGTTTTACCACTACCGGTAGGACCAATCAGCAAAATATTACTCTTACCTAATTCAACATCATCGTCTTTACGTGCATTTTTATGGCCTGTACGGAGTCGCTTATAGTGATTATAAACGGCAACTGACAGCACTTTTTTTGCGCGCTCTTGACCAATGACATAATCATCTAGCGTCGATTTAATTTCTTTGGGTACAGGCAAGCGATCGTTATTGCTTTCAGGAACATCATCCAGCACTTCTTCACGAATAATATCGTTACAGAGGTCAACACATTCATCACAGATAAAAACTGAAGGTCCGGCAATGAGCTTTCTGACTTCGTGTTGGCTTTTGCCACAAAAAGAACAGTAGAGCAACTTACCGCCGTCTTCTACCTTACCACCACGATCATCAGCCATGGATTTCACCTCTATCTAATAGGATGTCGAGAGATTTAAAATGCGTTCAGATAAGATTTTATTCAACTAGTTTATTGCATCTGCCGCGTTACACCACTGTTATCTATTACAAAACTTATGGATTTGTAAGCTCTACTCTCGCTTTGTTAGCACTTGATCAATCAATCCATATTCTTTTGCTTGTTCTGCACTCATAAAATTATCACGATCGGTATCCATCTCAATGGTCGCCAAATCTTTACCCGTATGATGCATTAAAACCTGATTTAATTTACGTCTAATTTCTAATATTTCTCTCGCGTGAATTTCTATATCCGAGGCCTGCCCCTGAAATCCACCTAACGGCTGATGAATCATCACGCGAGAATGAGGCAAGCAATAACGTTTGTCTTTTGCACCTGCCGTCAACAATAAAGCACCCATACTGCAAGCTTGTCCCACACACATAGTGCTGACATCTGGCTTAATAAATTGCATGGTATCATAAATTGCCATGCCCGCTGTGACAGAACCACCAGGAGAATTAATGTATAAATGAATATCTTTCTCTGGATTTTCTGACTCTAAAAACAGCAACTGAGCCACAATTAAATTGGCCATATGATCTTCGACTTGACCCACTAAAAAAATAACACGCTCCTTCAAAAGGCGAGAAAAAATATCATAAGATCGCTCACCTCGCGCCGATTGCTCTATCACGTAGGGAATGAATCCAGAATTTTTTGGCGTGGTTATTGAAGTGTCAAAATCAAACATGCGACTCATGAGACAGTATCCTTTGCGATCAAAAATAGGTGAATAATTTCTTAGGAATACACTATAGACGATAAGACACGCTCTCTAAAACGAGAACGTCTTTCACGAAATTTAACTAACTAAAATGAAACAAAAAATTCCGCTCACGCTAGCTGGAAAAAAACATCTGCTATTCTTTTTGCTCAGCGAATGCCTTCACTTGCGGACCTCGAAGCACTTCTTCATAACTCAGTGGTTTATCTTCTACTTGAGCGATAGAAAGCACATGATCAATAATTTGATCTCCTAAAACACGCTGCTGAATCTGCTGCATTTCACGCTGGCTCTGATAGAACCACTGCACGACTTCTTCCGGTGATTGATAGCGAGCAGCTAACTGCTCCACACGGGCTTTCACTCGCTCAGCATCCAATTCAATGGCATGTA
>JAHFSE010000130.1 GCA_023265895.1 Gammaproteobacteria bacterium | reverse complement strand
TCCTTCCATCATCACATCAGCCATGTGGAAGGTTTCTTTCTCCGGTAACTCATCCAATAATTCAAGATAGGCTCGCTCAGGAGTAGAAATCATTAACGGCCATTTCCAGTGGCCCCAATGAGTAACTCGAAAATCCCCCTCTAGCACAGCACCTTCAGTAGTCTCTGAATTGAGCGCATGAGGAATCGTTGAAGCAATAGAAGTCTTCCATAAATGTTTGTAGGAGTGGCTTATGAAGCGCCCACCAAAGGGTAATTTAAAAACCCAAATAGGTAATTTTTTATCTGAGTAAAGATGAATATTTTGCTGTGATTGCGGCAAGTAATGCGCATAACCTTGCAGCTCTAAAGCGGTGCGCCCTCCCACTGTTACCGAATAAGCTAAGAGTGTTTGCAGAGAAATCACTGCTTGCTCCCAGCTTATTTGGCCACGAGGCCGACGAAACACACCTCGAGCAGGTTGTTGTAACCAACCTGAGGCAACATATCGATTGCGCAATGAAGCATAGTAGCCGCGACTTGCCAGCCAGGCAGCATCAACCAATAGGCCTTCTGGCAATATTGCTTCAAGATGGTTTAACTTATTGCGATTTTGTTCACTCATAGTGTACAAAATAGACTTTTTATAAACTATTTCAAGGGTATTAGCCAAACAAAAGCTCATAAACACGCCCCCAACGCCAACCCCTTCACTGCATTAAACATAAAATCCATGGCTTTGTGGTAGATGATTCGTTGGCTGTTATCACCTATACGATCCGCAAAAGCATCCAGCACTCGGCGCGTTTTTTTGAGTGCATTTTTCTGGCATTGGGAAATAAAAGTGACCATCATGACACAAAAATTCTCATCACTTTCTCTTCCTTGATTTGCTCACCCGCTTCTTATTGGTATTGGCAGATTTTTTTTTCATTTCCATCGCACGTTTTGCTTTATCCAATTCTTTGGCTATGAGCTCTGCATCTGGCAGCAGGATACGATATTCTGCGGCCAATACTTTATTGGGTAAACCTTCCAATGCATAACGAGCAACGGCAGAATCTTTTTGTGCACAAAGAATTAAACCAATCGGCGGATTTTCACCTTCACACACCCAATGTTCGCGGGCATAGTTCAGGTAGAGATGCATTTGCCCTGCATCAGCGTGGGTAAATTTCCCGATCTTGAGATCGATGACTACTAATGCTTTTAATCGTCGATGGAAAAACAGCAGGTCAACCCGATACCATTCATCCCCGATACGCAATCGACGCTGACGACCGACAAAGGCAAAGTCATCACCCAGTTCAAATAGGAATTCCTCCAACCGATGAATGAGAGCAGCCTCCAGTTCGGTTTCAGAATATTCATCTTTTAAATCAAGAAATTCCAGTACATAAGGATCTTTGATGGCTTCTTCTGCTGTGATGCAATCTTCCGGGAGCGCAGTTTCAGCCTTGCGCAGTAGAGCAGCCTTGTTTCGGGAAAGTGCAGTGCGATCATAAAATTGGCTGTTGATTTGTCTATCCAGTTGCCGCACAGACCAGCCAGCACGCAATGCTTCTGCTTCATAAAATTGCCGAGCTTGTGAGTTTTTTACCGAAAGCAGGCGCACATAGGCTGACCAGGGCAAAGGGAATTGAGGAGCATCTAATTTGCCAGACACTGTTTGGCAAATGTGCCCTGCAGGCATATCAACCAATTGCGCAGACGCTGTCTGCGTAATTGGCCAGCACTGGTAAAACAATCGCATATGCTCAAGGTTTCTTTTGGAAAATCCACGTCCAAACTGGTTGCTCAAATCATTTGCTAATCGTTGAATGAGAACTTCACCATAAGCTGCACGATCTGATCCACCTTGTTCAAATTCAACAATACGCCTACCAATTTCCCAGTAGGTAGTTGTTATGAGTGCGTTTACAGTACGCGCTGCTGCTTGTCTGGCAGATTGCAATAAGGCAACAATATTTTTATGAACCGAGGTATAACCGGTCAAAACAGGTATTGCGCGTTTCTTTTTGGATTCCAATAATTTTTTACTGCTGCTCATGCCCTACTTCCCGTCCGTGAGTTTGGAAAACTCTTCTCCAAACCTTCAACCCATCGCTGAGGAGAAAGCACAAAGTGATTCAAACCAGCCTCGGCTCTAAACTGGTCGAATTCGACCAGTTTAAAAAACGCGATTTCTCGACCATTTACTTCAATTTTCCGATGCTTTTTATCCATTTTCATTGCCTAAATCCCTATTAATGCACGACATGCTAAGCACTGATTAAATATACAGTTATCGGCTGTTGCTCTCAATAGGTAGCAAATAAAATTCATGAATAAACCCCGGACGCTAATCCCTTCACAGCATCAAACATAAAATCCATGGCTTTGTGGTTAGTGAATAACTGCAAGCATTGCTGGCGGAATTCTTGTTCAGTGGCATTTTCTTTGGTGCAGATAAAAGCTAAGGGTAAAACCAACGCATCTTTAACGAGATCCGCCACATCAAATACCAAGGCACCTCGGCGTGTTTTGCCGTGCATCACCGCAAAACCATGAGGAATGCCAAGCACCCATAAGGTAGAGGCTGCTAAACCATAGGCTAAATAATTGCCGTGATTTAAAAAGGCATTAGCTTTATCTGTGCTTTCACGCTCTCGCACAAAATCACCCAGCTTGGTTTGCTTGGCGGCATATTTATAAAGTAACTTGGTGAGTTGCGCTTCGAATAATAAAAGTTCGCCGCTGTTTTTGGCTTGATCTATTTTTTGACTAAAATTTTTAAATGCTGACTGAATTTCTGAATCATCTGCATAAAAACCTTCGTCTTTTAGATCTCGATCTTTGCCCCACACTTTTAATAAATACTCTATTCGTGATTGTTGAAGCATTTTTGCTGCAGCTAATCGTTTTTCATCATCAAACCAAAAAGATAACCAGCCTTGTAAATATTCCGTGGGTCGATATTCGCTTTGCGGTGTTAGCCATTCCACTTCGCAACCAACATATAAGGGGGTTCCTCCGCCGCCAGAAAATCCGATTAACACACTGGCTTGAGCAAGCATTCGAACAGCGGCTTGAGTAATTGAAGTACCTGTGCCGAGCAATACAACAGTGGTATTGGCGATGGGAATATTCCAATACTGATTTTCGTCTTTGGCTTCTTTGAGATACAGCACTCGCCCGTCTTTTTGCATCACGCGACAATGCTCGAGGTAATACAGATTCGCTCGCTTGGAATGCAAAATTGCTTTTAAATCACTCGACGAAAAATCATCCATACAGCGCGCTGTCCTTATTTTATCGATGGGTATTGTGAGTATGCTTGCCTCAGAAGTCGCTTCTTTGATTAGACCATCGCCTAGAAAGGTGAGCGAGGTTAACCAGACGGCTTTGCTCGAGCAAGTATCAACACATTCATCACCTCACATAAAACTGTGAGGTAAAAATCACCCTCACGCTTGACAGAATTGCTGCTTGCAAGCAGGCTCAGTTGATTTTTTCGCTAAAAAGCGTACTACCGCCACCAGAAATCCCAATCAATAGCCCGCTTGCGCTAACATTGCTATTGCACCCCCATTAATCCGGTCAAGACCAACACCCTAATTAGCCTCTCACAAAATTATCAGGTGAAAAATAAGTAATTTACCGCTAACTCACGTCTTGCAACCTTGCATATTGGAAGTTAGACTTCCAATATGCAAACTTCTATTACTCGCCAACAAACTGATTTCATCAAGCGAAAATTGAAAAATACGCCTGCAGTAGCTCTATTGGGGCCACGCCAAGTGGGTAAGTCAACGCTGGCCAAGGAAATCATGAAGTCTTTTAAAGGTGCAATTTATTTGGATCTTGAACGCCCAACAGATTTGAATAAATTACGGGATCCAGAGGCCTATTTTGCCTTGCATCCCAATAAACTGATTTGCTTGGATGAGATTCAGCGATCACCTGAGTTATTTCCCGTGTTACGCAGCCTCATCGATGAACGCGGACGCAATGGCCAGTTTTTAATATTGGGCTCTGCTTCACCCACGCTGATTCAACAAAGATCGGAAAGCTTAGCCGGTAGAATGGCTTATATTGAAATGATGCCTTTCTTACTGCAGGAATTAATTGCTCACAAACAAACATCGACCTTGCTACGCCGCTTGTGGTTGCGCGGCGGGTTTCCTCGCAGTTATTTGGCAACCAATGATAAAGCCAGTTTTGAATGGCGATTGGATTTTATTCGCACTTTTTTGGAAAGAGATTTAACGCAATTAAGTTTTTCTCTTTCTCCTAAAGTGATGGAGCGTTTTTGGCGGTTATGTGCGCACAGTCATGGACAATTATTGAATCAATCTAAGTTAGGCAGTACTTTGGGCTTAAGTCATCATACGATTCGTTCTTATATTGATGCGCTGGAACAAACTTTTATTTTACGTAGTTTGCCGCCTTATGAAGCGAATCTGAAAAAGCGATTAATTAAATCGCCTAAAGTTTATATTCGCGATACAGGTTTGTTGCATGCACTGCTGGGTCTAGAAACACAAGAAGATTTTTTTTCTCATCCCTGTTATGGCAGCTCCTGGGAAGGATTGGTCATTGAACAAATCTTGGCTCAATTACCCGATTGGCGCGCTTCTTTTTATCGCACTGCGTCTGGCAGTGAAATTGACTTGATTGTAGAAAAAGGTAAACGGCGCATCGCGGTAGAGTGCAAAGCTTCTACTGCACCCGAGGTGGGCAAAGGTTTTTGGCTAGCATTGCAGAATCTTGAAATCACTGAGGCCTGGGTGGTAGCACCAGTTAACGAGCGTTATCCTTTAGGGCGAGGGGTTAGCGTGATTCCCCTAGAACAGATTAAAAAAATTGGCGGTTAATTTTTATGCCAGCTATCCACACTAAACAACTATACTCTTTAAGCGCCATTGAAATTTTATTATTTTGGGAGGGCCAAATAAATCGCAAACGCTTGGCTATTTTATTGGGCCTTTCCGAAAATCGAGCTTCGCAATTAATTAAGCAGTATGAAGCCAGTTTCCCTGGCTTTATTCGCTATGATAAAAAGAAAAAATGTCACTTTCCCACCGAAACTTTTCAACCACAATTAACAAAAGGTATTACGGAGGATTATTTAAATTTGCTGTTGCAGGAAAATAAACAAACGGCAAGCACTGAAATTATTGCTGCTCCCCAGCGTTATGTGATTCCTCAAGTATTAAAAACTGTATGTAGCGCTATTCAGCTGAAGAATAAAATACAAATCGTTTATCAGTCTTTGCAAAATCCAGACACCAATCAGTGGCGCGTCATTACACCGCACACGTTAGTTTTTTCTGGCATTCGTTGGCATGTGCGAGGTTTTTGTGAGAAGAGCAAAACTTTTAAAGATTTTGTGTTGAGTCGTTTTGCACAAGCGGAAACAGAAAAATTTGGTGCAGTCACCATTCAGCAGGATTCACATTGGCAAACTTTTGAAGAATTAGTCATTATGGCTGACCCTCGTTTAACTGAGAGCCAGAGAAAATTAATCGAGCGCGAATACGGCATGAACGAAGGCCGCTTGGTGATTGAAACACGCGGCGCATTAATTCGTTATCAAATGGAATTATTGAATATCGATACCGGCAATCCAAATCCAGAGTCTCAACAAATTATTGTGGAGCCCAGCTGCTGGAAACGGATTCAGTGTTATTTGCATGAGGCGTGTGGGTTATAAAATTGGTCTACAATCGCTATTGCCTGAACATCCCAGTCAGGCATTAATCACTCGAGCAGAAAAATTGAGTGTACTAAAACGCATTTGTCGTGGCTTGTAACGAAATTGCTAACGTTTATATGTAGTAGCTCAGACTTGATCTGACAGTTACCGATTTTTATTCAGGTGTCTGTCAGATTAGATTTGGCTCAGATTTTTCTCTGCCCAAATCCGTTTTCCATCATGCAAGGTGTCCATCG
>JAHFSE010000129.1 GCA_023265895.1 Gammaproteobacteria bacterium | reverse complement strand
TGTGCTAAATGCCACAAGGCCGATTGATCATGACGCAACATTTCTACTTGATGCTGCGCAAAATAACCAATCACGGTACCGCGACTCATTTGCACTTCACCGCTGATCGGCGGCACTGAGCCCGAAAGGGTTTTAATCAAAGTAGATTTACCCGCACCATTCACACCCAATAAACCAATACGTTGGCCGGTATGCAAAGAGAAATTAATATCCGATACAATAATTTTTTGCTGCTGATGCGCTTGCTCATCGGCAATAACATAACCCGCTTTTACGTCGTCCATCACTAATAAAGTATCTGGTGATTTCAGTGGTTCACGAAATTCAAAGGAAAACTCCGCTGCCGCACGCAAAGGTGCTAACTCTTCCATTTTTGCCAAAGCTTTCATTCGACTTTGCGCTTGTTTGGCTTTGCTGGCTTTGGCCTTAAATCGAGAAATAAAGGATTCTAAATGGGCGCGCTGACGATTTTGTTTTTCTAACGCGCTTTGCGCTAAAATAATTTGTGCTACTCTTTGACGCTCAAAGGAAGAATAATTACCCGAATAACGCTTCAGCTTTTGATCATCAATATGAATAATAACGTTTGCCACACCATCCAGAAAATCTCGATCGTGAGAAATAATAATTAAAGTGCCGGCATATTTTTTGAGCCAATCCTCTAACCAAATAATTGCATCCAAATCCAAATGGTTGGTGGGCTCATCAAGTAATAATAAATCGGAAGGGCACATGAGCGCTTGCGCCAAATTTAATCGCATACGCCAACCACCAGAAAAACTTGCTACCGATTGCTCGAGCTGGGCCATGCTAAAACCCAAACCAATTAACAATTGCTCAGCGCGAGAACGCACAGTGTAAGCATCTGCATCGGCCAGGGCACCGTAAATTTCACCCATTTTTTCGCCATTTTCGTGTGTCTCTGGCGCATCCTCTAATTCCGTTAATTCATTTTCTAATCGACGTAATTGAACATCTCCATCAATGGCATAATCAATCGCCGAACGCTCCAGCGGCGGTGTCTCCTGCGCCACATGCGCAACTTGCCATTTAGCGGGAAAATCCACACTGCCTTGATCCACCTGTAACTCACCACGAAGCAACGCAAATAAGCTGGATTTACCCGTACCATTGGAGCCCACCAATCCTATTTTTTCGCCAGGATTTAAGGTGACATCAGTATTTTCTAATAAGGGTTTTATCCCACGAGCCAAGCTCACTTGTTGGAAACGAATCATAAATTACAACTTTAAATAAATTATAAACAACCTGCTGGTAACTGAATAATATTCGGTGTCAAATAAGCCGGCTGTTCACTATTGTTAATCACTAAACCATAAGGACAATCATAATCTTCCATAAAAGCCAGCAAGGATTTAATTCTAGCGCTATCTGTTTTCAATCCTGTTTTAATTTCAATAGGTACCAAACCAAAAGCACCACTTAAAACAAAATCTACTTCTGCTTGATGCTGAGTTCGATAAAAATAATAATCAAACGAGCGTAATTGAGTTTTCATATTTTGAATGATCTGCTCAATGATAAAACTTTCCCAAATAGCACCATAATGAGGATGATTCATTAAATCTTCAGCGCTATGAATTTTTAAAAGCCGACATAATAACCCTGTATCTCGCAAATAACCTTTTGGCATTTTAATTAAGCGTTTACCTAGATTTTTTTGAAAGCTTGGTAAACTGCGCCATAAAAAAGTGCCTTCGGCTATTTCCAAATAATGTTTAATCGTTGGCTGTGACACATCTAACGAATTGGCAAACTGATTTGCATTAATTAACTGGCCCGAATGAATGGCTAACATATTCATGAAGCGATGGTAAGTATTCAATTTTAAAGTGGGAAATAAAGCGCGAATATCACGATCGATATAAGTGCGCAAATAATTCTCTGTCCATTGGTCATGAAAAACTGCATCTTGACGTTTTAAAAAAGGTTCAGGATAACCGCCATAATAACAAAGCGCTGATAATTGTTGAGTATCGAATCTAACCGGTAAATCAAATAGGGCTTCTGGTTTTTTTTGCAAAATACATTCATATAAAGAGGAAGGCGATTGAGCATATGCTTCATTCGCCATCAGACCACCCATTTCATAAATGGCTACGCGACCAGCTAAAGATTCACTGATATTTTTTAATAACTGTGGAGAGCTGCTGCCTGAAATCAGATATTGCCCTGGCACGTGGCGTTGTTGATCAACAGCTACTCTAAGCGCCTTAAATAAATCAGGCGATAACTGAGCTTCATCAAAACACACAGGCGCTTCATGCTGCTGTAAAAAGAAGGCTGGATCTTGATTAATTCGCTGTCTGTCTTGCTCATTCTCTAAATCAAATAAGGGTGCATTGGGCCAAATCATTCGCATCAAAGTGGATTTTCCCACCTGCCTAGCGCCCAACAAGGCCACAATAGGGAATTGCCCTAAGAGATATCTCACTGATTCTAAAGAATTTCTGTTTAGTTCGGACATTTTCAAAGTCTGACTTTAAAATTACTCGGTTTGGTCAGGTTGAATTATAGGGATCAATAGAGGAGGGTCAAGAGATTTATATCAGCAACGGCGCAATGCGAGTACGCTATTACGCCCTATGAATCTGATATAACCAACCAACGATAAGCATACCAGGCAAAACTGCTAAGGCAGCACAGAAATAGAAGACAAAACGCAATTGATTAATCGCTCTTGTTTTCCCTTTAGACTTTGTATCAAAAACATAAGATTGCAATAAAGTAAATTCTTTATCCAGCAGATCAGCAACCGATAAATCATATAAATTCGTGCAATGACAACCTTGCATAAAAGCTTTTATCATGCGTTTCGGTGCATACAGAATTCCCGTAGCCATGCCACATAAATTCAAATAAACCGCCAGGGGTTTATTCCAACAATTGGTCGCCAACTCCCAAGCTCCAACTTCGCCCTCACCAATACGACTATTACTATAACCAGAAATAATATGATGCAAATCATGGTACACCACAACAGATTGTCGTAAGGCTATGTTAGGAATGGGAATCAAATAGGGCCCGGCATAAACATAAATAGTTTTCTGAGAAATACCGCCATCCTCACCAAAAGGGGATTTTTTATAATAAGCTTCGAGTATTTTTTGAGTGACCATTTTTATTCCTCGTTACGCGATCAATAACCGTTACGCGGTTTTTAAACAGAAATATTTTCAGAATAATCCTTTCCATGCTGCCACAATTCATATTCACTAATATCAATTTCTGAACCCCAAGCAACTGCATAACCACCTTGCTCAACGAAAACACTATTAAACAACAATTTGTTCTTCAATGGCTGAAACATAGGACGAGATAACAACGGAGTCACATCATAGGTTTTTCTTTGCTGATTATCGAATTCGATCAGCAAAGTATGATCGTTAAGCGCAGCGGCTGTTTTGATTTTTGGTGTATGCATGTTAACTACTCCAATGAGGGTAATTTATGAAACTCTTGATTTTTCCACATATGGCTCAATTCATTTTTATTCACTATAGCCCATTCAAGCACTAATTTTTTTGCCCTCGGCGGCAAATCACCTTCGATCATTTCAAGTGTTTCAATATTAAATAAACCCACATACTCACCGTAAACTGCATGAAAATGCGGTTAACTGTTCACCACATGTTGTTGCTATAATATCAGATAATTCTAAATCAGAAGGAATCAATTAAAAACCTTCTAGACCCCGCGATCAAGTCACAGAGTGATAAGATCTGAATGCAAAGCCAAATATTTTATAGGTAGGCAATATCCTAAACCCATATTAAACTTCACCCACTCGGAGGAAAGCCTCCACTAAATTTCCCTGATTAAATCTCCGATCAACGAGCACCTTTATGAGTAAAACTACGGCCATCAACCCCATTCATTTCCAAGAGTTGATTTTGACGCTGCAAAATTATTGGTCGCAACAAGGCTGCGTAATTTTGCAGCCACTGGATCTGGAAGTGGGCGCGGGCACTTTTCATCCCGCTACCTTTTTGCGCGCCATCGGCCCAGAGCGCTGGAACACTGCCTATGTGCAACCTTGCCGTCGACCCACTGATGGTCGTTACGGCGAAAATCCCAATCGTTTGCAGCACTATTATCAGTTCCAGGTCATCATGAAACCGTCGCCGGATAATATTCAGGAGTTGTATTTAAATTCCCTCAAACAATTAGGCATTGATCCACTGGTGCACGATATTCGTTTTGTCGAAGACAACTGGGAATCACCCACGTTAGGCGCTTGGGGTTTAGGTTGGGAAGTGTGGTTGAACGGTATGGAAGTGACGCAATTTACTTATTTTCAGCAAGTGGGCGGCATTGATTGTTTTCCGGTGACCGGCGAAATTACTTACGGCCTTGAACGCATCGCCATGTATTTGCAAGGCGTCGACAGTTTATATGATTTAATTTGGACGGAAAAAGACGCTAAGCCAGTCACTTACGGTGATGTCTTCCATCAAAATGAAGTGGAAATGTCGGCGTTTAATTTTGAACATGCGGATACCGAATTATTATTTTCTCAATTCGATGCCTTTGAGCAAAAATCGCAACAATTAATTGAATTAGGCTTGCCTTTGCCAGCCTACGAATATGTATTAAAAGCGTCGCATTCCTTTAACCTGTTAGATGCACGCCATGCAATTTCAGTCACCGAGCGTCAGCGATTTATTTTACGAGTACGCAGTTTAGCTCGCGCTGTGGCGCAAGCTTATTTTAATGCACGAGCTGCTTTAGGCTTTCCGTTAGCCGACCCCAACGACATTCGAAAATCGTAGGGGCGTATTGCAATATGCCCCAACAGGCGACAATTTAGGAATTATGATAATGACTGAAGATTTATTATTTGAAATTGGCTGCGAAGAATTACCCGCCACCCAAATTGAACACTTGAGCAAAAGCTTCGGCAATGAATTGTGCGCTGCATTAGAAAAAGCCGCATTTAATTTTGGTGCCGTGAAAACTTTTGCTACACCCAGACGATTAGCGGTTTTAATTAGCGCGGTAGAAAAAAATCCACAAGAAAAAATTGTTGAGCGACGAGGCCCTGGTTTAGCGCAAGCCTTTCAAGCGGACGGCAAACCCACTATGGCGGCAATAAAATTCGCTGAATCTTGTGGTGTTACCCTGGAGCAATTAGAAAAACTCGAAACTGATAAAGGCGCGTGGTTATTTCATCGTGCAACACAAACTGGCGCATCGATTACTGCCCAATTTCCTGAATTAATTTCTGCTTGCTTACAAAAATTACCCATGAGCAAAAAAATGCGCTGGGGAAATTATCAGTCGCAATTTCTGCGGCCCGTGCGTTGGCTGATGGCTTTGTATGGCGAGCAGGTAATTGAATTTAATTTGTTAGAAAAAACTGCTGGCCGCATCACACATGGCCATAGGTTCATGAGCGCTGCACCGATCGAATTAAAAAATGCTAGTGAGTATGAAGCAGCTTTATTAGAAAATAAAGTGATTGCAGATTTTCAACAGCGCCGAGCAGAAATAGAAAAACAAATTCAGCAGCAAGCTAATAGTGTTTCCGGTACTGCTCAAGTGCCAGAAAATTTATTGGATGAAGTCACTGGTTTAGTTGAATGGCCACAAGTGTTATTAGCGCAATTCGATGCAGAATTTCTTGCCGTGCCGCATCAGGCCATTAGCTCCACCATGATGAGCAATCAAAAATATTTCCCCATTTATGATGCACAGGAAAAATTAACGCCTTGGTTTTTAATTGTAAGCAATATTGCCAGCACCGACCCAAGCAACGTTATTTCCGGCAATGAGAAAGTCATTCGCCCGAGATTATCCGATGCTCAATTCTTTTTTGAGCAAGATAAAAAGCATTCGTTGGAATTTTATAATACCGCGCTCGAAAAAGTGGTATTCCAAAATAAACTCGGCACTGTCTTGGACAAAGCAAAACGGATTGCAAAACTCGCGCAATTTATTGCTGAGAAATTAAATTTTGCACAACCAGAG
>JAHFSE010000128.1 GCA_023265895.1 Gammaproteobacteria bacterium | reverse complement strand
ATCGCAAACCAAAACATATCGTCGATAATGTATAAATACTTAATAAAGCTAAAATACAGCAGCCCCATAAAATACACAGAACTGGATAATCCTTTAACCAAAAAATCCATGAAGTATTTTGGTAGGCAAAATAACCCTGCGCGACATAATCCCAAAAAGGTGGATAACAGACGATTGCTACCAACCATCCAAAAGCAGTGGATTCAGTGGAACGAATTTGGCTATCGAATAATTTTAAAGTACATAAATAACCTACCGTGGCAAATAAAACATCGATAAAAAAAATCAATCGATATGTTAAATCATAAAAACTAGCAAAGGAAAAAGTCCATGGCCCCTTCTGAAAATCTAAATTGAAAAAAAACAAAAAATCATGAATCCAACCCCCAGTCATGAGCGGCAGAAAAAAAGCTTTCACTAACCAACCTAATAAGCATTGAAAAATTTTATTATGATCCAGTGAATGCAATCTACCCAATAAAAACTGTCCTAAATGGAAATAACCATCCTCTGCATCAGCTGCCTTTGAATCTACATAATAAAAATAAGGAATCGCTATTCCACATAAAATGGGCACACCACGCGTCGCCAGCATATAAAAAGTCTGATACATGGACTTATGATATTCTGGAAAAACCCAATAGAAAAAGGCAATCATGGCTAAAATAAAATACAAAGCCAATAACTTAATCCAAACTCTCCCATGATTAGCTGAGCGAAATATAACCCATGAAAATAATTGGCCGCTCGTCATACTGCGTTTAAAATACCGACTTTCCAATTCATCGATTATAAAAATAAGCATACTGATAGAACATAAAGCTGTGATTTCTTGACTGATATAGGCTCGAAAAATAGCGCCCACAATCAAAACTAACAAGGCGCATAACAAGGCGATTAAATTAATTTTTAAGTTGGTGACCGACTCGGGTCTCGATATTGACGTAATAACTGGCATGGATCTAACCTTGAACGGATAAAGATGTGATTCTAATCCTAACTAGCATAGGATAGGAATTAAAAACCAACCTACGTTTTAAGGTATGTTATGTTCGTCATCGGCTTAACCGGCGGCATTGGTAGCGGAAAATCCACTGTTGCGCGATTATTTCAAAAATATCAGATTTCAGTCATAGATGCCGATCAAGTAGCACGCCACGTAGTTGAAATAGGCAGCCCCACTTTACAGAAAATGGTTGAATATTTTGGTAACGATATAATAGAAACTAACGGAGCATTGAATCGAGCCGCACTTAGAGAACGTATTTTTAAAACGCCATCAGAACGTCTTTGGTTAGAAAACTTATTACATCCTCTCATTGCCCAAGAAATTCAACAACAGCTCACTCAAGCACAAGGCCCCTACGTTATTTTAATGTCACCTTTATTATTAGAAAGCGGACAAGCACAATGGGTTGATCGTGTATTGGTGGTTGATGTGCCTGAAACAATACAGATAGAACGCACACAACAACGAGATCAAGTGCCTTCTGAACAAATCGAAGCCATTATGAGCAGTCAATGGACTCGGGCGCAACGACTCGCCAAAGCAGATGACGTGATTGAGAATACCAACGCAATCACATCGTTAGAAAAAAAAGTTGCGCTACTCAATAAAAAATATCTGGCTTTATGCTTTTAGCATTAGTTCACGATGCGGCATCTAACGGTATTTTATTGATAATACGCATTCTCGCGCTGACTGTGATCTGTGGTATCAATAACACTTTTTAATTCAGGAATATTGTCTAATAAAGTTTTTTCCACGCCTTGTTTTAAGGTGGTATCTACTGCTGAGCAACCTTGACAACCACCGCCAAATTGCAGCACAGCGGTGGTGCCGTCATCCACTAATTCTACTAAAGTCACCGAACCACCATGCCCCGCCAAAGAGGGATTGACTTCTGCTTGGAGCAAATGATAAATCCGCTCTTCCACTGTCGCATTTTCACCGACGCGAGGAATTTTTGCTTTGGGCGCACGAAAGGTCAGCTGCCCTCCTAAACGATCTTTTGCATAATCAATGACAGCATCTTCAAGAAAAATAATGCTTGCTGCATCAATCCAAGCGCGAAACCCTTCACACTCTTGGTATACATCATCTGCTTTTTCTTCGCCCGCTGCTGCATAAGCCATACAGCATTCTGCGTAAGGCGTTCCTGGTTTTTCAACAAAAATACGCACGCCCATACCTGGGCTATTTTGTTTTTCTAACAACTCATTGAGATAGATAACCGCTGGTTCAGTGATGGTGATATATTTCATATAATCTCTCTGAGATAACAAGGTTAATTCGATCGCTTGATGAGCCAATCTGCTGCTTCTTTCCAAGTATTTTCTGGTGCTTTTCCACCTGCGAAAACACCCGCATGTCCACCCGGCATTAATTTAAATTCCACATCGGCTGAGCCAACCAATTCAATTAATTTTTTTGCTGCATCCGCAGTGGCTAAACGATCATTACGACCGGCAATGGCTAATAAAGGACAAGTAATATTTTTTAATTCCGCTTTTTTATCGCCTAAATTAATATAACCTTTTTTGACTAACTGATTACCCAACACATTGACAAACATGTACTGCATGGTTGCACCAGGAAAATCTAACATGTCATTGAACCAACGAGACATGGTCATATGACGAGAAACATAACCTCGATCCGCCATATTTAACACCAAATCAATATAACCGGTGATATTACCCAAAGGATTAAATAATCGAAAATATCCAGATAATTTATCTCCACGAATATGGAATTTCTTAGGGTTTAAACGATACAAAGAACGATTGGTCGCCCGACCTAATTGTTGTAAGGGATAACCCAGTAGCGCAAGGGCCCTCCCCAATACACCCGCTTGATAAAAATCAATGGGGCTAGCCAAGGTCACCATATTTTTAATATGAGGGTCTTTAAAATAACTGGCATAGGTCAAAGCAATTAATCCCCCCATGCAATAACCTAACAAAGAAACTTCAGAGACGCCGCTATGTTGTCGCAAAGTAGTTAACACTGCGGGTAACCATTCGATGGCGTAATTATCTAACGTCACACCGCTATGGACGCTGGTGGGTTGCCCCCAATCTACTAGATAGACTTTGAAACCACGAGCAGATAAATAGCGCACCAAACTGCGCTCTTGCAACATGTCAAAAATCCAAGCAGATACACCTAAGGGTGGTACTAATAAAATAGGCACGGAATGCAGCTGTTCTTCAACAGGAATTCGCTGATCTTCGACTTGAATATAAGGTTGATTTAAAGGGGGATAATAACGCAATGAAACCAAATCTTGCTGATGAATAATTTGAAAGGTTGTTAAATCAGAGGCGATAAAAGACTCAGGATGCAATCGACGATCAATGGCATTATTAATAAAACGACGCGCTTTATCAGCAAATCTAAACATATATTCAAAACCTTACAGGCGTTAAAAAAGCCATCCCTGAAAAGTAAGAATAGATTCCTTTCTTCTATTTTAGAAGCAAGGCTCAGATGCTTGCGCCAAACAGAAAGATCGGGCCAGCCAAAAACAACTTAACCCGACCAGCAGCGCAAAAAACCATTAAATTCGTTCAATAATCGTCGCAATACCCTGCCCTAAACCAATACACATGGTGGCTAATCCCAAAGTACCTTGATTAGCTTCCATAATATTTAATAAAGTGCCTGTGATGCGGGCGCCGGAACAACCTAAAGGATGCCCTAACGCAATGGCGCCTCCATTCAAATTCACTTTTTCTTCCATTTTATCGAGTAACTTTAGATCTTTTAATACGGGTAAACTTTGGGCAGCAAAAGCTTCGTTGAGCTCAACAAAATCAATATCATGAATGGTTAAACCCGCTCGCTTCAAACACTTTTGCGAGGCAGGAACAGGACCATATCCCATAATTGCTGCGTCACAACCTGCAACGGCCATTGCTCGAATACGTGCTCGTGGTTTTAAGCCCATCGCTTGTGCACGTTCAGCAGACATCACTAACATAGCAGATGCGCCATCGGATAATGCAGAAGAAGAACCCGCCGTCACCATCCCATTTTTAGGATCAAAAACAGGTTTTAAACCACTGAGCCCTTCAAGTGTGGTATCTGGACGAATCACTTCATCGATTTCACACAATACTTTAAATCCTTGAGCGTCATGACCTTCGATTGCCACCACTTCATTTTTCCAACGACCTTCCAAGGTCGCTTCCCAGGCTTTTTTATGAGAACGCAAAGCAAATTCGTCTTGTTGCAAACGAGTAATGCCGTGCATGCGTCCTAACATTTCAGCGGTTAGCCCCATCATGTTAGAGGCTTTAGCAACATATTTAGAAGATTCTGGATTAATATCGACACCATGATCCATGGCAACATGGCCCATGTGTTCAACGCCACCGATAATAAAAACATCGCCATTGTGCGTCATAATACTTTGTGCTGCTGTTTGCAAAGCTTGCATTGAAGAACCGCATAAACGATTTACGGTTTGCGCTGCTACCGTACGAGGCAACTCTGCTAAAATTGCGATATTCCGCGCAATATTTAAACCTTGTTCTTTGGTTTGATTCACACAACCCCAAATCACATCTTCCACTGCGCTGGTATCTAAATTTGAATTTCGATCACGCAAAGCACGAATTAATTGCGCAGATAGTTTTTCTGCTCGTACATGGCGATACTGACCACCTTTGGATTTACCCATGGGGGTACGCACAGCGTCTACAATCACCACGTCTCTTGGATTTAAACTCATTATCGTTTCTCCCGATTAAATTTTTTCACCCAGAAATCCCCTTAATGCGGATGCATTATTCCCCCCTTTAGCAAAGGGGGGTTAGGGGGGATTTTATTCAGGGTTTAGAAAACAATTTCTGAAAATCCCCCTCAGTCCCCCTTTTTCAAAGGGGGAAGAGAGAATATTGTCTAGTTATAAAACTTCTCACCTTTCGCAGCCATTGCACGCAACTGAGCGGTAGGTTCATATAAGCTTGCCAATCCGGTGTAACGATCACACAAATCTACAAAAGCTTGTGCACCCATTGCATCGATATAACGTAATGCACCACCACGAAATGGCGGAAATCCAATACCAAAAATCAACGCCATATCAGCATCAGTGGCACTATCAACAATTTTTTCTTCCAAACAACGCACCGTTTCCAAACACATAGGAATCATTAATCGATGAATAATTTCTTCTTCAGTAAATTCTTTCGTCGGCGCACATTCCGCTTTTAATAAATCATAAACTGAAGCATCCACTACTTTTGCAGGTTTGCCTTTTTTATCTTGCTCATATTTATAAAAGCCCACAGTATTTTTTTGGCCATAACGTTTATTTTCAAATAATATGTTAAAGGCATCCTTAAAGTCGTATTGCATACGATCGGGAAAACCTTCTGCCATAATTTTTGCCGCGTGCACACCGGTATCGATACCAACCACATCCATCAAATAAGCAGGACCCATGGGCCAACCAAAGCGCTCCATCACTTTATCCACTTGTTGGAAATCAGCGCCATCACGTAGCAACAAACTGAAACCACCAAAATAAGGAAATAAAACGCGATTAACTAAAAATCCTGGGCAATCATTCACCACAACCGGTGTTTTCCCCATGGCTTTAGCGTAAGCCACCGTCGCACCGATAGCGGCATCTGAAGTTTTTTCACCTCGAATAACTTCTACCAAAGGCATTTTGTGTACGGGGTTAAAAAAGTGCATCCCAACAAAATTCTCTGGTCGTTCTAATTCGGCCGCTAATCGAGTAATAGAAATGGTAGAAGTATTTGAGGCAAGAATCGTCGTTGGCTTCACCTGTTTTTCTACTTCAGCCAAAACAGATTTTTTCACCTTTTCATTTTCAACCACAGCTTCCACCACAAAATTCACACCACCAAAATCACCATAATTTAAGGTAGGACGAATTTTAGAAAGGGTTTTACCCATTTCCACATCAGTCATTTTTTTACGTTCAACCTGCTTCGCCAATAATTTAGTGGCTTCAGACATGCCTAAATCCAATGCAGGATTAGCAATATCTTT
>JAHFSE010000127.1 GCA_023265895.1 Gammaproteobacteria bacterium | reverse complement strand
TGATTATCAAGTCAAGCTGCGTAGTTTGAAGCGATTCTTGGATCAAGGCGATAAGGCGAAAGTAACTTTACGCTTCCGAGGTCGTGAAATGAGTCACCAAGAATTGGGTGAGCACTTGCTTAAACGTATCGAAGCCGATTTGAGTGAGTTTAGTGTGGTAGAGCATGATGCTAAGGTTGAAGGTCGTCAGATGATGATGGTATTTGCACCAAAGCGGAAGAAATAGTCAGTTTCTAGGGTCGTTTTATTTTATGAGGAGTCGTTAATTTTTTATGTCAAAACTTAAGAACAACCGAGGGGCAGCTAAGCGTTTTAAAAAAACCGCCACCGGTTATAAAAGAAAGCATGCTTTCAAAAATCATATTCTGACGAAGAAATCGCCGAAGCGCATTCGTCAACTTCGCGGAAAAACCATGGTGCATCCGTCTGATGTTGGCCTAGTGAAGAGAATGTTGCCTGTTTTTTAATAAAACACGGTGTTGAAAGTTTTTAATATGATGTAGGAGGGCTTATGGCTCGTGTAAAGAGAGGCGTCCAAGCACGTAGACGTCACAAGAAAGTTTTAAAACAAGCAAAAGGTTATTATGGCGCACGCAGTCGTGTGTACCGTGTTGCGGTTCAAGCCGTAACCAAAGCTCATCAGTATGCTTATCGTGATCGGAAACAGCGAAAGCGACAATTCCGTGCGTTATGGATTATGCGAATTAACGCCGCAGCTCGTGAATGTGGTTTGTCCTATAGCCGTATGATGGATGGTTTAAACAGAGCTTCCATCGAAGTAGATCGTAAAATGTTGGCGGATATTGCGGTAAATGACAAAGCAGCTTTTGCTGTGTTGGCAGAGAAAGCGAAAGAAGGGTTAGCATTAGAGCCAGTGGCTCAGGCAGCTTGAGCTTAAATCGCTTGAATGATCGGTAAAAAAAAGGAAGCATTTGCTTCCTTTTTTATTGAGTGCACGAGCGTTATTTTTAGTATTTTTTATATAGATTCGTTGAATGGATCATATTTTGAGGTTTCAATTTTCATGGAAACACTTAACAGACTGACGGCACAAGCCACAGCTGATATTCAAGCTTGTGTTGATTCAAACGATTTAGAACAGTTGCGCGTTCAGTATTTGGGTAAAAAAGGCTTGATTACTGAGCTCATGAAACAATTAGGAACTGTGCCACCTGAGCAGCGTCCGCAGTTGGGTGCACTGATTAATGAAGCAAAAGAAATTGTTCAGGGATTATTACAAGATCGTAAAATCCTATTATCCGAAAATCTGTTGATCGAACAACTGCGTCGTGAGCAAGTCGATGTTAGTTTGCCGGGGCGTCAAGTAGCTCGAGGTGGATTGCATCCTATTACACAGACCTTGCAACGTATTCAGAATTTCTTCCATCAGTTAGGTTTTTCCACCGTCGAAGGTCCAGAAGTGGAAGATGATTATCATAATTTTGAGGCATTAAATATTCCGGCTCATCATCCTGCACGCGCCATGCACGATACTTTTTATATGAAAGACGCTCAAGGCTGTTATGACGCTCAAGGCTGTTATTTCGATGCCAAGCGTTTATTGCGCACTCATACTTCTCCCGTACAAATTCGTACCATGAAAAAAGGTCAACCACCTTTTCGTATGATTTGTCCTGGACGGGTTTATCGTTGCGATTCTGACATTACCCATACGCCCATGTTTCATCAAGTAGAAGGTTTATGGGTCGACAAAAATATTAGCTTTGCTGATTTGAAAGGTATTTTGGCGGCGTTTTTACGCTTCTTTTTTGAAAAAGAATTAGAGGTGCGTTTTCGGCCTTCCTATTTTCCTTTTACTGAACCTTCAGCAGAAGTGGATGTGCAATGTGTTGCTTGCGAAGGACGCGGCTGTCGTATTTGTAGTCATACCGGTTGGCTTGAGGTATTAGGTTGTGGCATGGTGCATCCTAAAGTATTTGAACACACCGGCGTGGATGCTACTTATACCGGTTTAGCTTTTGGATTAGGCGTCGAGCGTTTTACCATGTTGCGTTATGGTGTCAGTGACCTGCGTCACTTTTTTGAAAATGATTTAAAATTTTTAAGCCAGTTTTAAGTAGGAATTGCTTATGCAAGTGAGTGAACAATGGTTGAGGGAATGGGTTAATCCCGCAATAGATTCTGCTGCGTTAGCTGCACAGCTCACTATGGCAGGTTTAGAAGTGGATGCTGTAGAACCCGTTGCAAAACCTTTTAATGGTGTTGTCATTGCGCAAGTATTAGCAACCGAGCCACACCCACAAGCAGATCGTTTGCGTGTATGTCGGGTCAATGATGGACAACAAGAATTATCTATTGTCTGTGGTGCCGCAAATGTGAGAGCAGGTTTGAAAGTTGCGCTAGCGATCGAAGGCGCGCGATTACCGGGTCTTGATCATCCGATTACTGAAACGAAAATGCGTGGCGTCCTCTCACAGGGAATGTTATGCGCCGCAGCTGAGTTAGGTTTAGCAGAAAGTTCTGAGGGTTTATTAGAGCTGGATGAAAGCGCACCCGTTGGCGTTGCTTTATGGGATTGGTTAAATCTCAATGATCAATCGATTGAATTGGGTTTAACGCCGAATCGTGGCGATTGCTTAAGTGTTATGGGGCTAGCAAGAGAAATAGCTGCGTTGAATCAACAGGCTATTGCCACGCCTGTCATGCAACCTGTTGCAGCAATCCATGATCGAATCTTTCCTGTTGCAATTCAAGCGTCCAAGCACTGTCCTTGTTATGTCGGGCGAGTGATTGAGGGCATTCGTACGGATGCTGTAACGCCAATATGGATGGTCGAAAAATTACGCCGTAGTGGTGTGCGTAGTATTCACCCGGTAGTGGATGTGACGAATTACGTAATGCTCGAATTAGGCCAGCCTATGCATGCCTTTGATTTGAATAAATTGAAGGAAGGTATTCAAGTACGTTTGGCGACGTCGGGCGAATGCATCACTCTGTTAGATGGTCAAACCCTTGAGATTAAAGCCAATACGTTAGTAATTTCGGATGGAAATGGTCCCATTGCGTTAGCAGGAATTATGGGAGGCGAGGCGTCTAAGGTGGATACTCAGAGCCAAGCGATTTTTCTAGAAAGCGCTTTTTTTGATCCTATTGCTTTGGCGGGTCAAGCGCGTCGTTATGGCTTACATACGGATGCTTCTCACCGTTTTGAACGAGGTGTGGATTTTACGATTCAGCGTCAAGCGCTGGAGCGGGCAACAGAATTATTATTGACCATTGTTGGCGGAATACCTGGGCCTGTTATTGAAATACGAGATGAGGCACAGTTGCCGAAGCGATTACCGATTGAATTAACCTTGTCTCAAGTACAGCGATTGTTAGGTTTTGAATTATCTGCGTCGGTTGTCATGGATTTGTTAGTGCGTTTAGAGATGCATTTTGTCGCCTGTGCATCAAAGACAATATGGCAAGTCACACCACCGAGTTATCGTTTCGATATCAGTGAGTCTGTTGATCTGGTTGAAGAGTTAGCGCGTCTCTATGGTTATAACCAAATACCCAGTCATGTGCCTTCTCTGCCGTATAATGCTTCGGTATTGCCATTGGAAACTCAGACGGAACTGTTGCACATTAAGCAGGTGTTGGTGGATCGCGACTACCAAGAAGTCATTACTTATAGTTTTGTCGATCCTCAATTACAGCAATCGCTTTATCCCGAGCAATCTGGTTTGGCGTTAGCCAATCCTATTTCGGCGGATTTATCCGTGATGCGATTAGGCTTGTGGCCAGGTTTGATTCAAACAGCACAGTATAATTTAAATCGTCAGCAAAACCGGGTGCGTATTTTTGAAAGTGGTTTAGTCTTTTTGCCAACGATTCAAGGTGACTTGCAACAAGTGTTGCATTTGGGTGGGTTAATTACAGGGCCTCGTACTGCCAAACATTGGTGTGATGGCCAGCGTTCAGTAGATTTTTTTGATCTGAAGGGAGATTTGGAAACAGTGATCAAAAATTTCTTACCAGGCGCGAATTTGCGTTGGGCTGCTTGTGAACATGCTGCTTTGCAGCCAGGCCAAACTGCACACATTTATTTAGATGAAGAGGCCATCGGTTGGATGGGTGCTTTGCATCCCAAATTGCAAAATCACTTGGATTTAGCGAGTAAGATTTATGTGTTTGAAATCTGTTTAAGTGCGCTGTCTCAGACTCAATTACCCTGCGTGAAGCCGCTCTCCAAATTTCCTGGGGTACAGCGAGATATTGCTTTAGTAGTGGATTCACTTGTTTCTGCGCAATCTTTGATCGATGCTATTCAGGCACAGTCTTATGAGCTTATCCAAGAGGTGAGCTTGTTTGATGTGTATGAGGGTGATCGGATGGACATTGGTAAAAAGAGTGTCGCTTTAAACTTGACCATTCAGCATCCTTCGCACACTCTTAAGGATAGTGAAGTGAATGAATGCATTGATAAAGTCATCACTTGTTTAAAAGAGCGGTTTGACGTGATCTTGAGGGAATAAACATGGCTGCACTGACCAAGGCTGAGTTGACGGATAAATTGGTTGAAGAGCTTACATTGAGTAAAAACGATGCCAAAGATATTGTTGAACTGTTTTTTGAAGAAGTACGTCATGCCTTGGAGATGAATGAGCATGTAAAATTATCTGGTTTTGGTAATTTTGATTTACGAGATAAAAAACAACGCCCGGGTCGTAATCCAAAAACGGGCCAAGAAATTCCGGTCACAGCAAGGCGAGTGGTGACTTTTAGGCCAGGGCAAAAATTGAAGCAGCGTGTAGAAGAATATACCGGCCCTTTGGAGCCGGAAGACGACTAAGCAACGCTTCAGCACTTTATTAAAATTAGAATAATAAAATTGATTGAAACCCAACAGTAAATCATAGAGAATGCCGGCCCTGGCTGCTTGCCAGTTTTCTATGGTGGACTTATCGGTCCCTCCGCAATGATAGTTTGTGAACCCCGCCAGGTCCGGAAGGAAGCAACGGTAACAGATGTGTCATGTGCCGGAGTGTGGCTGGTGAGTCTGCCTCCCTCCTTCTTTTTTATCTGTACTATGAACCACTTCTTTTTTGCTTTCCTTATTAAAAATCGGTAGGTTGAGCAGCTTGTGATATATGTTCAATAGCAAAGGGTAAGTCATGACCTATCAAGTACTGGCTAGAAAATGGCGACCAAAATCTTTTCAAGAATTCATTGGTCAAGAAACCGTAGTACAAGCATTGAAACATGCGTTAGATCAACAGCGTTTGCATCATGCTTATTTATTAACGGGTACTCGTGGGGTTGGTAAAACAACTTTAGCTAGAATTTTAGTGAAATGTTTCAATTGTGAACAAGGCATCAGTGCGCAGCCTTGCGGTATTTGCAGCAGTTGTCAGGAAGTCGATCAAGGTCGTTTTATTGATCTCATTGAAGTGGATGCTGCTTCTCGAACGCGAGTGGAAGACACCCGCGAATTATTAGATAACATTCAATATAAGCCGACGCGTGGTCGTTATAAAATTTATTTAATTGACGAAGTGCATATGCTCTCTACGCATAGTTTTAATGCTTTGTTGAAAACTTTAGAAGAACCACCGGAACACGTAAAGTTTTTGTTGGCAACGACAGATCCACAAAAATTACCTATTACTATTTTATCTCGCTGTTTGCAGTTTACTCTGAAAAATGTACCTGCAGAAAAAATAGTTCAGCATCTTTCTTCCCTATTAGAAAAAGAAAAAATTGAGTTTGAATTGCCTGCATTATGGGCTTTGGCCCGAGCAGGTGAGGGCAGTGTGCGAGATGCATTAAGTTTGACGGATCAGGCCATTGCTTTTAGTGGTGAATGTTTAGCGGTCGATGCAGTGGAAGCTATGCTAGGCACTGTTGATCGTGGTCGTTTGATGAAATTATGCCAAGCTCTGTTAGATCATCAAATTTCACAGGGATTACAACTCATTCGAGAGTGGGATGCACAAGGTATTAGTTTTTCTCGCGTGTTAGCTGACTTGGCTGAGATTTTTCATCGTATTGCCATCGCACAGATTGCACCG
The DNA here is from genome assembly GCA_023265895.1 of Gammaproteobacteria bacterium. Classification (GTDB taxonomy): domain Bacteria; phylum Pseudomonadota; class Gammaproteobacteria; order Pseudomonadales; family JAHFSE01; genus JAHFSE01. The sequence continues at coordinate 76 of JAHFSE010000127.1, read as the reverse complement.
GAAGCGCTAGATAACAGCTTAGGTGATCGAGACGCTATTCTTACATTGGCTGATCGCATCACACCTGAAGACACAC
>JAHFSE010000017.1:7802-26414 GCA_023265895.1 Gammaproteobacteria bacterium | reverse complement strand
TGATACTATGCAACATGAGAGTTACCTCTTAGGTTTGATTTAAGGATTTGACACCCAAATCAAAACCGGTAACTCTCACTTTTTCAAGTCCATGTGTCAGATTAAGTCGAGACTAATACAGTTTATATATACCCCATGGCATCCACCAACTTTGTTTTACCACGGACAAAAATACCATTACCTCGACCAATTTCACGATTTTCCTCATCGTAAACTATTGCTTCAGCAATGAATTGGGTTCTATTTTTATTCACCACTTGCCCCACAGAACGCAATTGACCTGAAGATACCGGTCGAGTGAGATAGGTGGTAAACGCAGTGGTTAAAACAAATACCTCTGTCTCGTAAGAGTTCGCCGCAAAAAAAGCCGCATCATCCAACATTTTAAAATACACACTACCATGTACTGCGCGAGCGGCATGAAAGAATTTTTCTTCGACAGTAAGAATTAATTCTGCTTTGCCTTCTGAAATCTGCATCTTAGGTTGATAAAATGCATTGATCGGCGCTGCCGCATACATATTTTCTAATTTTCGGTAATGTTCAATAAAATTGATCATGAATTTTTCCTGGCGCGTTCACCCATATATTCCAAGGATATTTCATTTTCTACTTTGGGTTATATCTCGCAATATTTCTTCAACATCCAGCCTGATTTCTGAAAGAACATCAGTAAAGTTGCAGTGATAGCAGATACGCGCAGCTACAGCTCCTGCGCGTTTTGATACCTGACGCCCCACCTTAAAAGCACTTAATCCTTGTTTTGCTTTTTGATAACATTCACTTGGAGATTGCTGTGTGGTTGATTGCGCAAGAGACACTTCCCCCTCTGAATCTAGGACTATGCCTGTAAAAGACGAGATCTCGTTTGGTTGTTTCTGCGCAAATGTAAATTCTCCAATCATAGTTTTTGGGGGTGTACCATGCTTGGCAATAATGTGTACACCTAACAATTTGTTGGGTGAGGTAAAGATACCGGATCGCATATCTTTCCCATTGGGTATATTAGATTCTGAAACTCCTTTAAAAAGATAAGGATTATCCTCTGCATCGACAGCAAAATCTCCTCTCTGACTTTGGGAGATACCCATTACGGACTGAGATTCATCATCACTTATAACCTTTGTTGACACTAACCTTACACCCCTGGAGAGCCAAAGCCCTTTTTTAGGGGGTTTATTCGGATAAGCTGAAAACTGACCATATGACACTTCATCAGACTTTATGTCGGATTGTTCTGTCACAAAAAAACCAGTTGTTGGCTCTAAAGTAAAAGTGATATCTCTCCCCCTGACGCTAACGGTATGCTGTCTTGCTACTATTTTTGAGGACAGGAACCGAGCTGCGGCCTCATTGGCCTTATGTAAGGTCTCCACATCTATGTCGGAATAGTGTTTAGTGAGCATTTGTATTTTGCTGTCGCTCATTGTCGGGCAGGCAGTTATTACCTGCTCGAGGTTCACTAAATTTTGCACTATTCGACCTATTGGTGTGCGATGCTCATGCCACTCTTCCCATGTTTCCGCAGAAAACAGTCGACTAACATAGCCTTCTTGTTTTAATAAGATTTTTTTACATTCTTCCTGGGTAAGGCGTCCGTATTGAAAATCTCTCATTAATTGTACTAAATGAGCATTTATTCTAGGGCATAGGATTGAAGCTGCTTGAATGCGCCCCAAAAAGCTAAAGCGTTCTTGGGTAACTCTGTCATCCAATTTGAAATTCAACACCGGAGATAACGCAGTATTTACGGTGGGAGATAAAATGGGACAAGTTAAATTATTAGGAGAATAGCTGGTCATCGCTGAGAAGCTTGTCATTTTTTGATTCCTAAAACAGTTGGATTGAATTTTGTGGGATCTGCATCGATCCACTTTGCGAGAATTAAATTATTTTTTTCTGTGTCAAACCACATCGGCTCGTCACTACATCATTATTTCTTCGATCTTGCAGGAATCGTTCTTGAGTAATTGAGTCTTCTTGAGACCCCATGAAATCATCAACTGGTGCCGAAGGCCGGACTCGAACCGGCACAGCTTTCGCCACTACCCCCTCAAGATAGCGTGTCTACCAATTCCACCACTTCGGCAAAAAACGGGCAAAAAGAAAGGTCTCTAAAAGTTCGCGAAGTATAATAGAGTTCACTTCGCAGCAGCAACGGCCGATATTTAACTACCTTGGGTCACAGCGGGTAAAGTTGCTTTAGCATCTGCAGCAGTCTCTGTTTTTAGCATATCCACTTTAGGTAAGGCAGAAACTGGCGCTGGCGCTACCGCAGGTAAATCACTGGTATTGGCCTTTTCTGTTTTTACTGAAGGCGTAAATTGGATATCGCCCGATTGCACTGTTTGTTTTGCAAAATAAGCTAAGCCTAAACTGGTGGCAAAAAATATGGCCGCTAAAATTGCTGTCATGCGCGTTAAAAAATTACCTGAACCCGTGCTACCAAAAACAGTTTGCGAAGCACCGCTGCCAAATGAAGCACCGGCATCGGCACCTTTACCTTGTTGAACTAAAACCAGACCTATCAGCGCTAATGCAGAGATCACCTGAATCATCAGTAAAATGGTTTGCGCCATAATTCATATCACCTATTTTTTTGTTAAAACACCACCACTGCCATTACTTGAAATTATGTAAGCACAGCACAAATTTTTAAGAAGGAATCGGCAACCAAAGAAGCGCCGCCTACTAGAACCCCATCGATATCCGGCTGGCGCAACACAGCCGCCGCATTATCCGGCGATACACTGCCACCATACAAGAGTGGCGTAAAACCTACTCGTTTGTTGCCCAACCAAGCTCGAATACTTGCATGCACTGCTTGAGCTTGTTCCGGCGTTGCCGATAAACCTGTGCCGATGGCCCAAATAGGTTCGTAGGCAATTATGGCTTGCGCTAATTTTTCTGCGCCAATCCTTTTTAATACCGAATCTAGCTGTGCGGTCACGACAGACTCAGTCGCTTGTTGCTCGCGCTGCGCCTGAGTTTCGCCGACACACAAAATCGGGCGAAGACCTTGCGCTTGCGCTGTTGCAACTTTTTGCGCAACTACCTCATCCGTCTCAGCAAATAATTGCCGGCGCTCGGAGTGACCAATCAACACATGACTGCATTGATAGTCTTGCAACATAGCCGCAGATAATTCTCCGGTGTAAGCACCCTGTAGATAAGCACTGACATTTTGGCCGACCAATTTTAACCGGCTAATGTTATTTGTGGTTATTTGCTCCGCAAAAAAAGGCAAATAAATTGCTGGCGGACACACTAAAATCTCTAATCGACTCGCTGAAGCGGTTAATTTATTGCAGCCCAATTGCCACTCTGCCAACCATTGCTGCACGGCTTGGCGGCTACCATTCATTTTCCAATTGCCGACAATCCAGTGTTTGCTCTTCACGTTTTGGCCTGTCCTTGAATAAACTTGGCGGTGCATAGTATACAAAGGCCTAGACAGCATCAAGGGTTTGTGCGATCAACTCTGCTTGTTTAAGCACCGTTTCAGTAGCTAATAATTGCATATCAGGCGGGTAGCCATATTGCCGAAGGATGCGTTTTACGATGACTTTCAGTTTTGCGCGTACGCTTTCTTTCATCGTCCAATCAATCGAAGCGTTCTCACGAATTTTTTGAGTGAGCACGATTGCTAGCTCGCGCAGCTTATCCTGCTGCATTAATTGTTTAGCGCTGTCGTTATTGGCTACGGCCGTATAAAAAGCATATTCAAAATTGGATAGGCCTAGCTGTTCCGCTTGCGCATCTGAGGCAACAATTTCCTTGCTGATTTTGATCAGCTCATCGATCACTTCAGCAGCAGTTAGAATCTTATTGTGATACCGCTTAATCGAATCCTCTAGCATTTCCATCAAAGTTTTACTGCCTACTAGGTTGGTGCGAGCGCGGGCTTTTAATTCTTCATTGAGTAATTTCTTTAAGACTTCCAGCGCAATATTTTTATGCGGATAATTTTTAAGTTCTGCTAAAAATTCATCGGACAAAATAGAAATGTCTGGTTTTTTAATGCCTGCGGCATCGAACACATCAATGACCTGCTCAGAGACCAAAGCCTGATCAATCACTTGCCGAATCGTAGTTTCGATGGCTGCATTGGTTTTACCTATGCCGGCGCTGTCAAATTTAGCTAGCCGCGCTTTTACTGCTTGAAAGAAAGCCACTTCATCTTTTGCATCCATAGCTTGTTCATGAGGAATCGCAATGGCAAAGGCGAGTGACAGTGCTGTGACTTCATTGATATAACGTTTCTTGCCATTTTCTAATCCGAGAATATGATCTTCAGCTGCTAAAATGAGCGATAATTTTTTTGCCGTGTCCGCATCAAAATATTCTTCGTAAGCAAAGCCGTGATACATGGCTGAAACTACTTCTAATTTTTCCAGCATTAAAGCAACAGCTCGTTCTTGCGCTAGAGCGGGATCGCCTTTACCACCGGCATCCGAATAAAATGACAAAGCTTCTTTTAAATCCGAAGCAATACCCAAATAATCTACGACTAATCCACCAGGCTTATCTTTATAAACACGATTCACTCGCGCGATGGCCTGCATCAAGTTATGGCCTTTCATGGGTTTATCGATATACAAGGTATGCATGCTGGGCGCATCAAAACCGGTGAGCCACATATCGCGCACAATCACCAGTTTTAATTCATCGCTATCATCCTTCATGCGTTCGGCTAATATTTTTCGTTGCGCTTTGTTGGTATGCAATTGAGAAAGTTTTGGGCCATCTGATGACGCCGCTGTCATCACCACTTTAATCATGCCTTTATTTAATTCATCAGAATGCCATGCTGGTCGTAACTGAATAATTACTCCATATAATTCAGCAGCAATACGACGAGACATACAGACAACCATGCCTTTACCGGAAAATACCTCCTGCCGCACTTCAAAATGACTCACAATATCCTGCGCAATGTTTTTTATTCGGCGCTCACTGCCAATCAGCGCTTCCATTTGTGTCCATTTCGCTTTGGCTTTTTGTGTTTCTGTTAATTCATCCTGATCCAATTCATCGTCCAATTCTTTAATGAGTTTTTTCCCTTCATCGCTCAACATGACTTTAACTAAACGACTTTCGTAAAAAATACGCACCGTTGCGCCGTCTTCCACTGCTTGAGCAATATCATAAATATCCACATAATTACCAAATACAGCGGGCGTATTTACGTCAGTTTTTTCTATCGGCGTTCCGGTAAAACCCAAATAAGTAGCATTAGGTAAAGCATCACGTAAATATTTAGCGAAACCATAAACCACTTTTTTACCAATCACTTCGCCTTGAGCGTTTTTCTCATCTACAGTTTTCGCGGAAAAACCATATTGGGTGCGATGTGCTTCATCGGCAATGACAATAATGTTGCGGCGAGCAGATAATTCCTCATACACATTACCTTCTTCTGGTTGGAATTTTTGAATGGTGGAAAAAATCACACCGCCAGAACCCACACGTAATAATTCTTTTAATTGCAGGCGATTTTCCACTTGCTTAGGTTTTTGTCGCAATAATTGTTTGCACGCTGCAAAGGTATCAAATAATTGATCATCGAGATCATTTCTATCGGTGATGACCACAACCGTAGGATTATCCAACGCCAATACAATCTTGCCGGTATAAAACACCATCGATAAAGATTTTCCACTGCCTTGGGTGTGCCACACCACACCCGCTTTTTGATCACCTTGTGGCTGTGATTGAACACCCGGTAATTCATAAACAGCAGGATCTTCTCTAATGTGTGATTTCGATTCGCCAATCATTTTTATGTTTGCTGCACGCAATGTGGAAATCACTGCTGCATTCACTGCATAGTATTGATGATAAGCGGCAATTTTTTTAACCGTGCTGATACTGATAACACCTGTTTCTACATCTTCTTTTTTGGATTTCTCGAACACCACAAAATGTCGAATTAAATCCAACAGCGTGTCTTTATTTAACATGCCTTGAATCAGAGTTTCTAATTCAATTTTTTGTAAGGGCGCAGCACTCGGAGTTTTCCACGCCATAAAACGTGAAAACCCAGCAGATAAAGAACCCGCTTTTGCTTCTAATCCATCAGAAATAACCAACAAGGCGTTATAAGTGAACAAACTTGGAATAGTGCATTTATAGGTTTCCAATTGTTGATAAGCTGAGTGCAGCGTTGCATTTTCATCAACTGCATTTTTCAGCTCAATCACCACCAACGGAAGCCCATTCACAAAAATAATTAAATCGGGGCGTTTATTTTGATTGTTTTCTATCACGGTAAATTGATTCACCACAATAAATTCATTCAATTGTGGGTTAGCAAAATCCACCAACCAGACAATATCACCGCGCTCATCGCCGTCCTGTTGGTAACTGACTTTTACCCCTTCGGTTAATAAACGATGGAAGGTTTCATTATTCGTGAGTAAATCCGGTGAATGTAGGCGCTCTATTTCTTTTATCGCTGTCTGCAATAAAGTTGAATTCATGCCAGGGTTAATACGTTTGAGCGCTTTTTCCAATCTTGCGGTTAGTAAAATTTCATCGTAGCGATCACGCTCTGGCTGTTCACCATCCGGCGCAATCTCGGGCCCATAAACTGCGCTATAACCCAATTGAGTAAACCAATCGATGGCTAGATTTTCGATAGCGGATTCGGTGAGTTTGGTCAAAATGGCGCGTCCTTTTATTTATGCACTTTCTGGCATAGCCAACATATTCATGATTAATCGAATCAAAATATCCTTTTGCTTCGGATCCGATTCAGCAACCAACAAAGTCAGCGCAGCTAAACCAGTGTCGTTAATAATAGGTTCGCCGCGCCCATTCAACAAACGGCCATTGCGATAAAGAAAATCCACAAACAAAAAAGCGCCACTGCGTTTATTGCCATCGCTGAAGGGATGATTTTTTACCACAAAATATAACAAATGCGCTGCCTTATTTTCTACCGTGGGATAAGCAGGCTCACCAAAAACTGATTGATCGAGATTACCCAGAATAGCTGCTAACCCATCACCGCGTGGTTGTGCAAATAAAGCGGTTGCTTCACCGCGATTAATTAATGACTGCTTTAAATTAGCCAAAGCACTCGTTGCTTCTTCTTCACTGAGTAACTGACCGCCTGGCTGGCCATTGGGCTCGCTCAATAAGCCTTCGTCATAACGTTGAAGCCAAAGAAACGTCTGCGTATAACGGCTGACAATTTCTACTAACCCACTGCCCGCCTCTGCCGTCATTTCTGGCGACTGCGCTGTTTTGCGAATTAACAGTAGCGCTTGTTCTAGCTCAGCTGCATTTTGCTCGAAGCGAGTTCGATGTAAGGTGTAGCCTTGCAATAAATGCTGACGTAAAACGCTGGTGGCCCATTGGCGGAAGCGGGTGCCTTGCGCGGACTTAACGCGATAGCCTACAGAGATAATGACATCAAGATTGTAGTGATTCACATCATAAGATTTACCATCTTCAGCAGTTGTCCGGAAATTCCGGACAACTAAACTCTCCTGCAATTCGCCTTCTTTAAAGATATTGCGGATATGCTCGGAAATGGTCCGTTTATTTTTGCCAAACAATTCAACCATGCGAGCTTGCGACAGCCAAACCGTCTCGCCTTCTAGTTTCACATCAATTTGGGTTTGGCCATCTGGGGTTTGATAAATAAGTAGTTGGTCATTGGAAGTTGTGGATCCGGTTTTCATAGGGTTTTCATAGGGTTTTCTCAAAATTCTCAGACATTGTTTTAGTTGGCAGGTAAATAGTAAGTATCATCCAGCCATTTTAGCGGATTAGTTTGAATATATTCCGCAATTTTTAAATAGGCTGGTTCATTACGAATAATATGTTCGTAGTAATTGCGTTGCCATAATTTCCCATTAAACGCTGGCCAGTGATTATTTTTGATTCCGTCTATATAGCATTTCGTCGTTAATGATTTAAAACGATGCGCCACATCTGGCAAACTCATCGAGCGGTTTTGTTTTACTGTAGGGGCAACCCCCTGTGGTTGCCCTAATTGCAATAAATCATGATCGTTATTTATTGGGCGGCCACAGGGGGCCGCCCCTACAACAGATACAACCACATCATGCCGATGATTGCCTGAAACCGCCTCTACATTTGCCAACTCCACAATACCGTGAATATGATTTGGCATAATCACAAATTCATCGATAATAACGCCAGAATATTTTTCTGGAATTTCACGCCATATTTTATCCACCATTATGCCCGCCCGATTTAAATTCATCACACCATCCACAATTTCGCCGAACAAAGGCAATCTCTGATGGGTGCAAATGGTGATGAAATACAGACCATTTTGCGAATAATCATAATTAGTCAAACGGATGGATTTTCTGTGGTGCATGCCTGGATTAAATCGCATATCACGTTCCGTGTGATAAAAATAATGTTCATTTATCTTGTAGGGGCAACCCCCTGTGGTTGCCCTACTTGTGGTTGTTCTAATTGCAATAAATCATGATCGTTATTTATTGGGCGGCCACAGGGGGCCGCCCCTACCCTCACCTCACCACTCATCAACTTCGGCAATAAGTTGTCGCGGAGTTTTTCCAGTGCTTGCATTTGACCAAGGTTAAATACTAGCTTTTTATAAAACGGTGCTATTTGTTTGCAACTCTCTCGTATCGTCTCTTCATCTACTGATGGGAAACCACAACCTTCAATTCCTGTACCGCTGATATTTGGTTGCGCACTTCCCGTAGCAGTATTTTCAATGTAGTCCTGCCCAAATTCCGATTTCAGTTGAATATAGGCAAAATACTTCGCTCCCGGATATTTTTCTCGCAATAAACCCACTCGCTGATTCAACCATAGTGATTTATTTATTTTCGGAACAATGCCTAACTTACCGATTTCAGCACCTGTCATGCCGATGAGCACATCACCAGTAGTAACATTAAATCTTTCTGGCGTATTGGCAGAAACAGAAGCATTTATAAAATCAGTATTTTGTATATCAATGACACCATCAGATATATTTTTAATCTTTAAAACTCCCTGCTCTCCAATTTCCTTGAAGTCACTGCTTTTGAATGCATATCCATTTTGGATGCTGATTAATTGCGATATTTCTCCATCGCATTCTTTATTATCAAACCACTGCCTAAACAGCGTTTCAGCCATGGCTTCTAGGGTTTTATTCTGGCGATGCAGAAGATCGATTTTGTCGTCTAGGCTGGATAGGATTGATGCAATGGATTTTTGTTTTGCCAGCGAAGGAATTTGTAGCTCTAGAGATTTTAATGATGACAAATTCAATGTCGGTTGTACCGTATCATTGGTATTTCCATACATCTGAAACTTAATATCTTCTGACTTAAAACAGTATTTGATAAATTGTTTATCGTAAGAATCTTTTATTCTGGCAACGCTAACAGCTCTTGCTACATTCCATCCTTTTAGTTTTTTTGGAACGATCGCACATTCACCAATGCTACCAACAACAGTAATCAAAAGCTCTCCGCCCACAAGTCTTGTTCTTTGATATCTTCCCTCAATATCAGCAGATATTTTCATTACATCATCAGTTTTTATATGTCCATATTTAATGTTATTAACTCGAATTATCGGAACACAATTAATTTCCGTATGCGAACCAGGCTGAACAATCCCATATGAAATGCTCTCATCCACAAGAACATCTGAAAATTTAACGGTGCACCACTCACCAACATCTTCACCACCCCTCCGATAAATCACAATCCCTTTTTTATTAATATGCTGACGCAGCGCATCATTAGTTATGGTTGGGTAAGCGATGCAGTCAAAAAAGAAAGGTAAGTAAGTGTCTTCTTCAAGATCGAATTTTAATTTTGCGGCCAAGGATTCATCGACACCTTCTCCCTTCAGCGCGATATCCACATCGGAGGCTTCTTTAAAAGTATCAATGGCCCGCGAACCAAACAGTACAGCTTCTTCAACAGCGGAATAACGACTAATAAATTCCACTATTTGGTTAAACTGTTCTTCGCTTAAACCATATTTCATTGCAGAGCATCCTTATGACCTTGCAATTTAAAAAATAAATCACGCAACAGAGGAAAAAATTCATCATGAATAAAACGGATTGTTGCGTATAAAATATTAGCATTATAGATATGACTGGTTAAATTACGTCGTTCTAAAGCAGCCATCCAGGTTTCAGCATCTGTAATTAATTCATCTTGAAAAGCTTGCCGAATGGCTTGCTTGCCATTTCTCACGTTGTCATAGCCTTCGTTTTCTAAATAGTCCTTAATAGTTTTCCAAGCTAACTCAATGGCAATTTCAAAACCCTGAACCAATGCCATTTGATAGGCTTCCTTATCAGGAAATTGTTCATACTCATGAATTCGCCGCAGGAACACTTCATAAGCATGCTCGAAATTTTGAAACCTTTGTAACCAACGAATATCATTATTCATATTTTCACCTTTGCCAACATGCTGACAACGCTCATTTCCATCTTGGAGAACGCAAACCATTTTTTTCCGAGATCTTTTAATGATGCGCCGATATGATAAATTTTGTCATCAATAATTAAGAAACAATCATGAGCTAACTCAAATGTTTCCACATTAATGGCAGGATATTGTTGATTGAATTTTTCAAGATCCAATGCTAATTGTTTGCTGATAGTTTTTGTTAATATCTGTGCGCTGACTTGTTTTTTGCGCTTAGACAATAAGGTTAATGCGCTTTCATCTACATAATTATCAATTAATATAATTCTATTTTTTGCTGAGCGAATCAATTTACTTACAAAAACATAAGCATCAAAAATTTGACCATCGAAGAAAATGCCTTGTTTAGCCTTGATGCTTTTATCTTCAATGGCATTGAGTACTTGTTCAACTTTCTTATCAGTAGCGAATTGTTTTATTTCTAAGGTATCGAGTCGCTGAAAGATTTGTGCGTTGGTAGACATAAAGCGACGCATTTCAACAAAAGCACGCATAATCGAAATATTAACTGCTACAGCTCTCTCACTCGTCAGTATGCTAGAGATTCCCGCAACACCTTGCTCTGTAAAGGCATAGGGTAATGCGCCACCTAGCTGTTTTTTTGAAGGTATCACAGATTGTGATACCAACCTGTCGACTTCACCTTCGGTCAGTTCAAACATAAAATCTGCAGGGAAACGCACTATGTTTCTTTTGACGGCTTGTTTCAATGCGCGGGTTTCAACGTCATAAAGATGAGCCAAATCTCTGTCCAGCATCACCTGAACACCTCGCAAGGTATAAATACGACTTTCGATATTGGATATCTTCCGCAAGTCACTCATATTTTCACTCTCGCCAACATGGTGACAGCGCTCATCTCCATCTTGGAAAAGGCAAACCATTTTTTGCCAAGATCTTTTAATGATGCGCCGATATGATAGATTTTGTCATCAATAATAAGAAAGCGATCATGAGCCAACTGAAAAATTTGCATATCAATCGCAGGATATTGTTGATTAAATTTATCAAGATCCAATGCTAATTGCTTGCTGATGGTTTTTGTTAGTATCTGTGCGCTGACTTGTTTTTTGCGTTTAGATAGCAAGATCAATACGCTTTCGTCTACATAATTATCAATTAATATAATTCTATTTTTTGCTGAGCGAATCAATTTGCTCACAAAAACATAAGCATCGAAAATTTGCCCATCGAAGAAAATACCTTGTTTAGGCTTGATGCTTTTATCTTCAATGGCATTGAGTACTTGTTCAACTTTTTTATCAGTAGCCAGTTGCTTTATTTCTAAGGTATCGAGTCGCTGAAAGATTTGTGCGTTGGTAGACATGAATCGACGCATACCAACAAAAGCATTGATGATTTGAATACTGGTTTGTACTGCAATTTCACTTTTAAGCACGGCAGATAACATGGCAACCCCCTGCTCAGTAAAAGCATAGGGCAAAGCAGAGGAATGCTTTAATCCAGTTAACCGGTCGCAATTTGCGACCAGTTCATTGGCCTCAATCCGCGTAAGCTGAAAACGAAAATTCTCGGGAAATCTATCGACATTTCGCTTAACCTGTTCGTTAAGTCGCTTAGTCTGAACGCCGTACAGTGTAGCCAAATCAACATCAACCATCACTTGCGTTCCTCGCAAGGTATAAATACGACTTTCAATATTAGACACCTTAAGCAGGTCGCTCATATTTTCACTCTCGCCAGATTTTCTAATATTGCTTGATTGAGTTTTTGTTCTTCTTTAATTTGCGCTTCAAATTCTGCTTTTAAGGCATTGAAGCGTTCAGCGAAATTAAAATCATCTTCCTCATCGGGTAGGCCCACATAACGGCCTGGTGTTAATACATAATCTAATTCTTTGACTCGCTCGATGGGAACAGAGCAACAGAAGCCGGGGATGTCTTTGTAAATCCCCCCTCGCCCCCCTTTTTCAAAGGGGGGAACTTGAAGCCAAGCATGATAAGTATCTGCAATTTTCTGAATGTCTTCCGACGATAATTCTTTAGTGCGGCGATTAATTAAATGACCTAAATTGCGCGCATCGATAAACAGAATTTCTTTTGGGTGCGGATGCTTGCCATAAGATCGCGCACGATTCAAAAACCACAAGGCTGCGGGAATTTGGGTATTCAAAAATAATTTTGCGGGTAAATTCACGATACAGTCGATGAGATTACCATCGGCAATCATGGCTTTACGAATATCACCTTCACCCGAAGTTTTTGAAGTCAGCGCGCCTTTCGCTAATACCACGCCCGCTTTTCCACTGGGCGATAAGTGATAAATAAAATGTTGTAACCAAGCAAAGTTGGCGTTACCAGGTGGCGGTGTGCCGAATTGCCAGCGCGCATCACCGCGTAATTGTTCACCGCTCCAGTCGCTGACATTAAACGGCGGATTCGCAATAATAAAATCGGCTTTCACATCTTTGTGTGCATCATTCAGAAAAGAGCCTTCGTTATTCCATTTCACTTGCGAGCTATCAATGCCACGAATGGCTAAGTTCATTTTGGCCAAGCGCCAAGTGGTTTGATTGCTTTCTTGGCCGTAAATCGAAATATCATTAATGCGGCCTTGATGTGCTGTCACGAATTTTTCCGACTGCACAAACATGCCGCCGCTGCCACAACAAGGATCAAATACTCTGCCTTTATAAGGCTCCAGCATTTTTACCAATAATTCTACAATGCTGCGTGGTGTATAAAATTGGCCACCTTGTTTACCTTCAGCCAAAGCAAATTCACCGAGAAAATATTCGAATACATGACCTAACACATCACGGCTACGAGCCTTTGCATCACCCAGTGCAATATTGCCCACTAAATCAATTAATTCACCCAGAGACGTGGGGTCGAGATTTTGTCGCGCATAGACTTTTGGTAGCACACCTTTCAGCGAAGGATTTTCTTTTTCGATAACGTCCATCGCTGCATCGACATGTTGGCCGATATCGGGTTGCTTAGCTTTGCCGAGCAAAAACGACCAGCGTGCTTCAGTGGGTACAAAGAATATATTTTCTGCTTTGTATTCATCTTTATCTTCTGGGTCAGCGCCAGATTTTTTATCTGTATTTAGCTTGGTGTAGAGTTCTTCGAAGGCATCAGAAATATATTTAAGAAAAATGAGCCCCAACACCACATGCTTATATTCGGCAGCATCGATATTTTTTCGTAATTTGTCAGCTGCTTTCCAGAGTTGTTTCTCTAGCGGTTCTTCTTTAAGCGTTTTAGTGCTTTTAATTTTTGCCATATTCAATTCCTTGCTCCATCAAAAGCAGAAAATATACTCTTGTTATTATGCTGCGAAGTGTGCAGCGGCAGCTCTAAACCGCTCCACCCAATGGGCAATCTCCGCGTAATTACCGACGGGGCCATTGGCGCACCAAGTGACGTATAACTGATGGGCTTCATCTTCTACTGTTCTTGCTTTGCCCTGACCCATGGTTTTTGCTAATCGATTGACTTGCAGTGCCATACGTTTTTCTTTGTCTTCTGCCGGTGATTCTAGGTTGGCGAGAATTTCCATTCGCACCACTAACTCATGACACAGCGCGCGGCTTTTTTCTAAACCTTGTTGCAATGCTTGTTGTTGGTTTTCCAATAAGGCGGTGAGTGCATGATTGAATCGTGCATTCAATAAAGTTTCGGCAGATTCAGCAATATTGGTTAACGCTTGCCACTGTTGTTTAATATTTTCAATTTGTACTACATTATTTTCCCCTGCCAAAACTAAAGTTTCTAGCTGCCCGCACAATTCGGCTTTGCGCCATAAATTATTGAGTTGTTGATCGGCTAATTGTTTTTTAATCTGCGCTTGCTGTTGTTGAAAGGAGCGGCGCACGGTGGAGAATTGTTTGCTCAGTTGGCTGGCGACAGCCTTTGGCAAGGAAGACAGAGCTTCAAATTTCTTCGTTAAGCTTTCAGCTTGATGAATTAAGCCAGATAATTCGCGCTGACTTTTGACTGAAATTAATGAAGCTTCAGTGAGTTGTTGTAGTTCTGCAATTAAGGCCTCAGCAGTTTTTTGATTATTGAGTCTCTCGATTTCTTGTTCAGCAAAAGAGGCTTGTCGACGATTAAATAAGGCATCGCATTGTTGCCGAAATTCATTCCACAATTGCCGCTCGATTTTCTGTGCAGTTAAACCTACCTGTTGCCAAGCTTGTTGTAATTTTTTGACTTCATTAATCGCTTCTGCCACAGAGTCCATTTTTAATAGGGCTTTGGTTTGTTCAATGAGGCGAATTTTTTGTCGTTGATTTTTTTCATACTCACCATCCAGATGCAATTGAATTTTTGCCATGATTGCATCAAAGCGCTCTTGCAAAGCTTGGACATCTTTGCGATCAATGGGTGAATAATTACGCCATTCGGTTTTAGCACATTTTATTATAGCTAAAACTGAAGGCCAATCAGCATTTCTCCACTCGTTGGCTTGCTCGTAATTTTCGAGTTGCTCACATAATACTTTACGTTTTTCTGCATTATCGCGCCGTTGTTGTGCTTGCTCAGCATAATACAAACGACACGGTTCAAAAGCTTGATCACCCGCTGCTTTAAAACGTAGCCATAATTCTTGTTCTATTTTTGAATCAGCATGGCCCAAAGATTCCGATTCATCTTGAAGTAATTTAATTTTTTCCGCTAATTCTTCCGGTTCATTAGCATCGGTAATGAGCGCTTGCATAGATTGGCATAAAGCTTCTTTTTTGGGTGCCAAAGCAAAATTCTGCCAACGTTTTAATTCATTCAACTGTGCAGTGATATCTCGAGCAGAAGCTAACACTTGCACTTGCTTATCTTTTGGTAATAAATCCACTTGATAATAAATATCTTTCATTCCATGCTGCGCTTCCGACACACTGCCTGCTTCTAATAATTCCCGCACATGGGAAATTTTCTGCTGAATGAGTTTTATTTTTTCTTGAGCTTGCTTCTCTTGTTCTGCACGAATTTTTTTCGTTGCGGCTTGAGCACGAGCACGATCCAAAGCCTCAAGCCCTTGAGCCACTTGTTGATAGACTCGCTGGAAACGGGCAATTAATTCTGGCGTTGCCACATAAGTTTCTTGCGCCACTTGCCAACGATTGTGTTGGGTGGTAAGCAAAGCATTTAATCCCGGCACGTCAGCTTGAGCCAACCCTTCTGGCCGACGAATTAAATCACGCACTTGCTCCAAAGCAATGCAAGCTTGTTGCTGTTCGTGATGCGCTTCTTGTTCCTCTACCGATTGTTGGGGAATTTGCATCTGCTGTTGTTCTTCAATATAAGCCTGATAATGTTGTTCGCATTGTGCATTAGCCGCAGAAAATCGTGATTGATGTTCTGCTTGCCATTGCGCAGGAAGCTGCTGCCATTGCTGTTGCAATAATTTCCACTTCGGCTCGAATAAAACATCTACTGAAATATGCGAATGGTTTTCTAACCCTGCGCAAATTTGCTCAGCTGTTTCACGCAATTGTTGCTGCTGTTTTTCTTGCTCGCGATGTTGCTGTAATTTATTTTTTGCGATGCGATGCACCGTTTTATCTTTATGTTTGCTGGCTTCCTCAATGCGACGCAAAATGGCTAAATCATCAATTCGCGTTATCGCTTGCTGGCGCACTTGTGCGGAGCGCCCTGTCAAAGCGAGATTTTCTAACATCGCTAAATCACTGGTTGCGACTAACGCAGTTAATGGATCTTGGCTAATTTCCCCTGGTTTATTCTCTTCTATCTTATTTTCAGTGGCATTATTTTTTTCTTCTTGCCCAGACTGCACATTGGGTTTACCGATGAATGCATTTTTTGATTTAAAATTTAACCAACGTTTGAAAAACATCCTATGTCCTCTCTAAAACAAGAAAGCTGTAATCATATTGATTTTGTTCATCAGCAGAAAATCTTTCAGCAGAAATTTCTCGCCATTCTGTCAATGCATATTCTGGGAAAAAAGCATCGCCGATAGGTGAGGCATGTACTCGCGTTAAATACATGCGCTGCACTTGCGGCAATGCCTGTCGGTATAATTCCGCACCACCCATCATGATTGCGTCCAACTGTTCTACTTGGGCAACGGCTATTGCTTCAGTCAAGCTGTGACACACAGTGCAACCTGCTGCTTGCCAATCAGTATTTCGAGTAATCACGATATTTTTTCTTTGCGGTAAAGGCCGACCAATGGATTCATAGGTTTTTCGCCCCATGATTACGGCTTTATTGAGCGTGTGTTGTTTGAAGTATTTTAAATCAGCGGGCAAACGCCAAGGCAATTGATTTTGATAACCGAGCACATTATTTTCTGCAACGGCGGCGATTAATGCCAGACTCATACCGCCACCGGCGCAGCAATATGCGGATGACATTGATAGTCATTTAAAGCAAAGTCATCGAATGTAAAATCAAAAATATTTTTAATCGCTGAATTTAATTTCAATGTGGGCAAAGGAAAAGGCTGACGCGCTAATTGAAGATCAGTTTGCTCTAAATGATTTGCATATAAATGTGCATCCCCTAATGTATGCACAAAATCACCTAATTCTAAATCGCAGACTTGCGCAATCATCATGGTTAATAAAGCGTAGGATGCAATATTAAATGGCACACCCAAAAATACATCGGCGCTACGTTGATATAATTGACAGGATAATCGACCCTGCGCCACATAAAATTGAAATAATAAATGACAAGGCGGCAAAGCCATTTTTGGAATATCGGCAACATTCCACGCACTGACAATTAAACGCCGAGAGTCAGGATTAGTTTTGATTTGTTCAATTAATTGCGTTATTTGATCAATGGATTGGCCATTGGGTGCTGACCAAGAACGCCATTGATGACCATACACTGGGCCTAATTCACCTTGCGCATTCGCCCATTCATTCCAAATACTGACTTTATTTTCTTGCAAATAAGCAATATTGGTAGAGCCAGCTAAAAACCAAAGCAACTCATGAATAATTGAACGCAGATGGCATTTTTTGGTGGTCACTAGCGGAAAACCTTCTTGCAAATTAAATCGCATTTGATGACCGAATAAACTGTAAGTGCCGGTACCGGTTCTATCTTCTTTATAAAGACCTTCTCGCCGAATTTTTTGCATGAGTTGTAAATATTGCTGCATAACATTTCCTCTACTACACCATCATCATTAAAATAAAGATGGATTATATTTGTTTTTTATTGCGATAGGCATAACACATCATACCCACACCCAGAATAATCATGGGGAAAGATAACAACTGCCCCATGGTGACCCAATTAAATAAAATAAAATTTAATTGAGAATCTGGTTGCCGCACAAATTCAACGAGAAAACGGAAAATGCCGTATAACGCAAAAAATAATCCGCTAATAGCACCCAGAGGACGCGGTCGACTGGAATACCACCACAACACCGTGAACAGCACAAAACCTTCTAGAAAGCATTGATAAAGTTGTGAAGGATGTCGCGGTAGAAAACCGCCGCGAGGAAATACCATAGCCCAAGGCACAGTGGTGATTCGACCATATAATTCACCCCCAATAAAATTGCCAATTCTACCAGCGCCCAAACCGATAGGCGTTAAGGGTAAAGCAAAATCAATCACCTGAAAAAAAGTCTTCTGATATTTTCTGGCAAATAACCAACTACTACATGCAGCACCCAGAATACCACCATGGAAAGACATGCCTCCCTGCCAAACTTTAAATAAGGTAAGCGGTTCAGCAAAAAAAACAGGCGCGCTGTAAAACAACATATATCCCACACGTCCACCAATGACCAAACCCATGGCGGAATAAAAAACCAAGTCACTCACTTGATCCATTGTCCATCCACTGTTAGGTTTTTTAGCGCGATAACTACCTAATAAATAGGCGCAAGCCAAACCGAATAAATACATCAAGCCATACCAACGCACAGGTAAATGCAATTGTGTCCAAGGTATGGGAATACTGACAGCTATTGGATCAATATTGGGATATGTAATCATAAATTTTAACTCTCTTAAAAAAATCAATTACCATCCTTGGATGGCTACCCATAATAATTTTCCAGCCACAAAAACTAAAAAAATCGCAAACACGCGCTTCAAAGTTGTACCTTGAATTTGATGGGCTAACCAAGCCCCTAAGCGTGCGAAAAAGATGCTCATCATCGTAATACCTAACAAAGCCGGCCAATAGACGTAACCAGT
>JAHFSE010000017.1:0-7792 GCA_023265895.1 Gammaproteobacteria bacterium | reverse complement strand
ATATAGCCGATCGCACCGCTGAGCGCTAAAGCAAAACCCGTTGCGGCCGCAGCACCCACCGCTTGTTGAATGGCCACACCACACCAAGTAAGGTAAGGCACCATTAACGCACCACCGCCAATACCAAATAGACTGGAAATACCACCAATGATCGCACCTGCACTTATTTGTCCAGCAATACTGGGCAACTGACGTTCTGCTTTTGGCTTTAGATCTAACCCCATTTTTACTGACATGATTAAAGCAAAAATACCAATGAATAATTGCAGTAATGCACCCCGCACTTGATCTGCCACCCAAGCACCTATCATTGCGCCCAAGATAATACCCATACTCAGATTTTTTACTAACGGCCAATTCACCACACCCGCACGATGATGACCATAACTGGAGGCAATAGACGTTAATACGATGGAGCCCAGTGAAGTACCAATCGCCAGTTGAGTTAAAATATCCGCAGAAAATCCGTAGGATTGAAAAACCCAAATCAATCCAGGCACGATAATCAGCCCACCGCCAATGCCTAACAAACCGGCCATTAATCCAGAGAAAGCGCCGAGAAAAGCATAAAATAACCAAACAGACATAATAAAATCTCTTAATACAAAAATGGACTGCTTTTAAAATTTATTTTGCGGTCGCCAAACATATCTGATCCCTCTAGAGGCTGCACGCAAAATCCGCTAAGCTCGCCCGCTGTTTATGATTCAATTGAAAAGGATTGTGCTGTTTTATGAAACGCTATCACGTTTATGCTTTAGGTAATGCCCTGGTGGATATGGAGTTTGAGGTAGAGGATGAATTTCTCACCCGCATGAATATTCAAAAAGGCTTTATGACTTTAGTCGATCAATTACGACAACAGGAATTAATGGCCGCATTATCAATACCTCACGGACGTAAAGCCTGTGGTGGATCAGCAGCCAATACCATTATTGCGGCTCAATATTTTGGTGGCCAATGTTTTTATTCCTGCAAAGTTGCTAACGATGAATCGGGCCAATTTTATTTGCAAGATCTCGCCGCTGCTGGCGTAGACACGCTCAATCATGTTCGCGAAACGGGAATTACTGGTAGCTGTTTAGTTTTTGTGACGCCGGATGCAGAGCGCACCATGAATACTTTTTTAGGTATTACTGCAGATGTTTCTTCTTATGAGATTGATCCCAATGCAATTCGCGATGCGCAATTTGCCTATCTGGAGGGTTATTTGGTCACTCGCCCCAGTGCTCGCGCAGCAGCCATTGAAGTTCAAAATATTGCTCGTGCTCAAGGTGTTAAAGTTGCTATGACTTTTTCGGATCCCAGCATGGTGACTTATTTTAAGGAAGGGATTCATGAAATGCTCGGCAGCGGTGTGGATTTATTATTCTGCAATCAAGAAGAAGCCATGACTTGGGCAGAAACTTCATCGCTCACTGAATGCATCACCGCACTGAAAACCGTCGCTCAGCAATTTGTGATTACATTAGGTGCGCAAGGCGCTTTAATTTACGATGGTGAATCTTTGCTTGAAATTCCGACTTATCCTGCACAACCCGTGGATAGCAACGGTGCAGGCGATATGTTTGCCGGCGCTTATTTATACGGTATCACCCATGGCTACACCGCTGCACAAGCAGGTCATTTAGCGAGCCGTTCTGCTGCACAAGTGGTCAGCCAATTTGGCCCTCGTTTACGACCGGAACAACAGGCAATGTTATTAAAAGAATGGCGAGCGGATGCAAAAATTTTCTGAGTTTATCACTCAAGCCGATGCTTACGCACAATTTCGGCCCAGTTATCCCGATACATTATTTTCTGCGCTCGCAGAACAATGCGTAGCACATCAGCAGGTTTGGGATGTAGGCACCGGTAATGGTCAAGCAGCAGTGTCTTTGGCGTCCTATTTCCAGCAGGTGTTAGCCAGCGATGTAAATGCCGCTCAACTACAGCAGGCGATGATCCATCCTCACGTTCAATATTTACGCTGCACTGCTGAACAAGCACCCCTTGCCGATGGCAGCATGGATTTAATTACCGTTGCACAGGCGCTGCATTGGTTTTCGTTCGAACATTTTTTTGCTGAGGTAAAGCGAATCTTAAAACCTAATGGCGTATTTGCCGCGTGGACTTATGCTCGTTGTCAGCTGGCAACACCTTCGCTCGATGCTTATTTAGACTCTTTTTATCGACAAGTCATTGGACCTTATTGGCCACCACAACGACGCTGGGTCGATCAAGCCTACGAGGGTATTCACTTCCCCTTCACGCCATTATCCATGGTGATGCAACCACTGCAACAACAATGGACATTAGCGCATTTTATGGGTTATTTAAGCAGTTGGTCCGCGGTGACCCACTATCAAAAACAAGTGGGAGAAAATCCTTTAATTGTTTTGGAACAACAATTAAAACCACTCTGGGGCCATGATACAGAACAAACACAGCCGGTTCGGTGGACGCTGACAATTAAGGCTGGCAGGAAATAAATATGGATCGTTATGCTGTTTTTGGAAATCCGATTGCCCACAGTTTGTCTCCGAAAATTCATCAGGCTTTTGCCGAACAAACACAGCAACGGTTGAGCTATGAAACTGTTTGCCCTCAGCTAGACAATTTCGCTGAAACTGCACGGCATTTCCTAACAACGGGCGGCAACGGACTCAATGTCACCATTCCGTTTAAAGAACAAGCCTACAACTTTGTAGAAAAATTAACGGCGCGCGCGCAATGCGCTAAAGCCGTGAATACCATTGGTCAAACTCAAGGTGAAATTTGGGGAGACAATACCGATGGTATTGGTTTAATCCGCGATTTAAGGATGCAAAATATTGCGCTATCCAATTCTACTATTTTAATTGTTGGCGCAGGCGGCGCAGTACGTGGTGTGTTAGCACCTCTATTAGAGCAACAACCACACAGTATTGTATTAACCAACCGAACCCACAATCGAGCAATACAATTGGTCGATGAATTTAAAACGCTAGGGGCTATTTCTGCAAAATCTTGCGATGACTTAATGGGCATGCGTTTTGATTTAATCATTCATGGCTCAGCAGCTGGCCTACACAATACTCGATTGCCCTTACCCTCATCGGTCATTGCACCCGATCACACGGTTTGTTATGACATGATGTATAGCGCACAACACACTTTATTTAATCAATGGGCACAGCAGCACAACGCACAACGCACTTTGGATGGTTTAGGGATGTTAGTAGAACAAGCAGCGGAAGCTTTTTATTTGTGGCGAGGGGTTCGCCCAGAGACTGAGCCTGTTCGCACACTCATTAGAAACAGCCTCTAAGGACACAGAGTCAGCGGATAATATTCTGGATAAGGCAAGCGAGCAACGCCAGAATTGACTGCTGCACGCGCAACAGCAGCGGACACTTGCGTAATCAGACGGGGATCCATGGGTTTAGGAATAATATAATCTTTACCAAAAGTAATGGCTTCTCCGCTATAGGCTTTTAATACCGATTGCGGCACTGGCTCTTTAGCTAACAAACGAATGGCGTGGACTGCGGCGATTTTCATCTCTTCATTAATACATCGGGCGCGCACATCTAATGCGCCGCGAAAAATAAAAGGGAACCCTAATACATTATTCACTTGGTTGGCATAATCACTGCGCCCCGTCGCCACAATGCAATCAGGCCGCACTTGATAGGCTAACTCAGGTTTAATTTCTGGATCCGGATTGGCCAGCGCAAAAATCACTGGATTTGGATTCATGCTTTTCAGCAAATCTGGTGTAATTAAATTCGCAGAAGAAACGCCAATAAAAACATCCGCACCTTCTAACACTTCTGATAGCGTCCGCTTATGGGTTTTGTTAGCAAGAAAAGCTTTATATTGATTTAAGTCATCGCGCTCAGCGTGAATCACACCCTTACGATCAAGCATGTAGACATTTTTTGGTTGTGCGCCTAATTCAATCAGCAAACGAATCGATGCAATACCGGCTGCACCTGCACCCACACAGACAATGACAGATTCTTCTAAGGTTTTGTTTTGCAGCTCTAGCGCGTTCAACAATCCTGCTGCAACAATAATGGCAGTGCCATGTTGATCATCATGAAAAACGGGAATATCACAACGCTCGATTAACAGGCGTTCAATTTCAAAACACTCGGGCGCTTTAATATCTTCTAAATTAATACCGCCAAAAGTGCAGGCAATATTGGCAACAGTATCCACAAAAGCCTGCGAAGACAGTGCATCAACTTCGATATCAAATACATCAACGCCGGCAAAACGTTTGAACAAAACCGCTTTGCCTTCCATGACAGGCTTACTTGCCAATGGACCTAATTGGCCCAAGCCTAAAATAGCTGTGCCATTGGAAACAACGGCAACTAAATTACCTTTATTGGTATATCGATAGGCTGCATTGGGATCGCTGGCAATTTCTCGGACAGGTTCTGCAACCCCAGGGCTATAGGCCAACGCTAAATCACGCGCAGTTTCGGTAGATTTGGTTAGCTGTATGGCAGTTTTCCCAGGACGAGGTTTCTCGTGATATTCCAGGGCCGCGCGTCGGAGGTCGGTCATTGTGGCAACCAATCAAATCAATTGGTTTTACGAGACAAACTAGTACCAAACCGCTTCTTGAATTTATCGATACGCCCACCGGCATCAATCACTTTTTGCTGACCGGTAAAAAACGGATGACACTTAGCGCAGATGTCTAAATGAACATCCTTACACAAAGTGGAACGGGTTTGAATCACATTACCGCAACTACAAGTAGCAGCGATTTCTTTATATTCCGGATGGATATCGGACTTCATATTGGCCTTACCTTATTCAATCGCCGCTTGTCGTCAAACGCTCTGGACGAATACACTGTTCTAATCTAAAGATTGCCTACCCCTTTTTGGGAGCCGGGAATCATACCAGAGTCATTCACAATAGCAAGATTAGGCCAATAACACCTATTCTGAGTCAGAAAATTTATCATGCCGAAATCTTTTTTACCCACACTGATACTCAAAGTCGCCGTGCCCTCGCCATTTCGTCATGTATTGGATTATTTACCTCCCTCCAATCAAATCCACGAAATGCAACCGGGTTGTCGCCTCTGGGTTCCTCTCAGAAATCGCAAGACACTGGGCATTTTGATTTCAACCAGCAATACCCCAGAAGTGTCCGTTGACAAATTAAAACCAGCTTATGCATGGATCGATGAAACACCGATTCTTCCACCCTCATTAATGCAATTGGGTCTTTGGGCCAGTCATTATTATCAACATCCCATTGGCGAGGTATTTCAGCATCTATTGCCACCCGCATTAAGACAAGGACAAGCACCCACTCCCCAGACAACACCCGGTATTTGGCAACTCACACTCAAAGGCCAATTGCTGGAAGAAACCCTTGTACTGAAGCAAGCACCGAAACAACAGCAAGCCATCCGCTTACTGAGAGAACATGAACAAGGGCTTTCACTCAGTGCATTAAAAATACTGAATGTCCCTTCATCAATACTTAAAATTTTGCAGCAAAAGGGCTGGATTGAAACGCGCCCCTTACCGGTCAAAAGACAAGAACCAGCCACGACAAACGTCATGGAAGCTGCACTGGCTCTTAATGCAGAACAACAAAAAGCACTGACTCATTTAATGCAACAACCCAACACTTTTAGATGCTCACTGTTAGATGGCATCACGGGCAGTGGTAAAACTGAAATTTATTTGCAGTGGATTACCTATTGGTTATCGCAACAAAAACAAGTCTTAGTGTTAGTGCCTGAAATTGGTCTAACACCGCAAACTTTGGCGCGATTTAAACGAAGATTTAATGCCAATATTTTAGTTTTACATTCAAAACTCACCGATAAAGAACGATGGCTGGCATGGAACGCAGCCTATACTGGCTCAGCTCATATTATTATTGGTACTCGCTCGGCGGTTTTTATTCCACTGGCGCATCCTGGCGCGATCATTGTGGATGAAGAACAAGACGCTTCATTTAAACAACAGTCTGGCTTTCGTTATTCTGCTCGTGATCTCGCGGTTTACCGAGCAAAACTGGAAAATATTCCTATCTTACTAGGCTCAGCAACGCCCTCGTTAGAATCACTCAACAATTGTGCTCAGGGTAGATACCACCCTCTATTACTCACTCAACGAGCAGGCCAAGCAAAATTACCACAATTTAACATTGTGGATATTCGCGATAAAACCCTGATTGAAGGATTCAGCCCTATCGTACTTGAAGCCATTCAACGAACGCTGGATCAAGGTGAACAAGCACTGATTTTTCTCAATCGCCGCGGGTATGCGCCCAGTTTAATTTGTCATCACTGTGGCTGGGTGGTGCAATGCCCACATTGCGATGCCCATTTAACGCTCTACTCACGGCCTGCACGATTACTCTGTCACCATTGCGGTTACGGACAAACAGCCCCGCAATTTTGCGCTCATTGTCAAAGCAGTGATTTGCGTAGCTTAGGTGCAGGCACCGAACGTTTAGAAGAAACGCTCACGCATTACTTTCCTAAAACACCGGTGATTCGAATTGATAAAGACTCTACGCGAGGAAAGTTAAGTTTTGCTCAGCTATTGGATCAGATACACCAACAAAAACCGCTGATTCTGGTTGGCACACAAATGCTTGCTAAAGGGCACCACTTCCCCCTCGTCACTTTGGTGTTGCTGTTGGATATGGATGCAGGCCTTTATACCGGTGATTTTCGCGGCCCAGAACGCACGGCACAACTCATCCTACAGGTAGCTGGCAGAGCAGGTCGTGAAGAACGGCCAGGCACCGTTTGGTTGCAAACACGCACACCGAATCATCCACTTCTTATCAGTATTCAGCAGCATGATTATGGACACTTTGCCCAACAGGAACTCATCCAAAGACAAGCGGCGCATCTACCTCCTTTTTTTCCGATGGCATTGATTCGAGCAGAAAGCAGAAAACCAACAGATGCCCAACAACTATTAAGCAAAGCGGCAAAATACGCCCAAATACAACCATTAACACAAACACATGTTTTGGGGCCTGTGCCTGCTATGATGGAGAAAAAAGCTAATTTTTATCGAGCGCAATTATTACTGACTGCAAGTCACTCCAAGGAATTACGGCAGCTACTGCACCGCACAATTCATTTCATAGATCAGCAACCAGAAACAAAAAAAGTACGATGGTCTGCTGAAATGGATCCCTTAGAACTCTACTGAATCCTTTTTTACAAAACCAGCACAACAATCAATATCATTAAGCCATTGAAAGCGGCGCAAGAATCGATATAGAATGTCGACTCGATCATTTAAATCTAGTTTCTAATAATATCTATGGTGGATCGTATCAATTATGAATACTAAAACATCATTCACTCATTCAAAAACAGAAGTTACCCCTATCCCTCACGATAGTGAAAAGCTAAACAGCTCATGGGAAAAACCAGACCATTTGTCTGAAACTGAAATGGCATCACCCCCCAGATTACAAACACCCACGAAAAAAACCCTAAGTGACCTACTGCTAGATTTTTTATAAAACAAATCTAGCAGCGCTAAAAAACCCACTTTAATCACCCGCGCTTCTCGTCACGCAAAAACTCCAGCGTATTCATCATAAATCTGCTAGGATTCCCCTTTCCGTTTGCTTTACACAACCATCACAGGCAGAGGCTTGGAAATTATATGTGGAATGGATTATTAAACTTTAATGGCTGGCAAGTATTGCTCTATACACTGGCGCTAACGCATATCACAATTATCAGTGTGACTGTTTACCTACATCGTTTCTCTGCACACAGAGCAATTAATTTGCACCCCGCGTTACAACATTTTTT
>JAHFSE010000126.1:5677-6157 GCA_023265895.1 Gammaproteobacteria bacterium | reverse complement strand
AATTTGAGTTTTAATTAAGTTTATTGTTGCTCGATCATGATAAAAATTAAAATATAGATGTATAGGTTGATGATAACCTTCAGCCCTAGTAATCATAGTTGCTTCTGCAATCAATGTTTGCCAATGACTCATATCTTCAATGTAGCGTTTAAAAATCACTATATTACCTTGATTATTTGTTTCAGCTAAAGATTTCATTGAAAAAGGTAACGATATAAGATTTAACAGAGTAAACCAGAACAGAATCCGCTTCGCGCGCGTTAATTTTTGCATAATTTATTTCTCCACTGAGTTTTTATCTGCAAATAAATAATCATTAATGAGGGCAAAAACATGAGATCAAAAATTAAAGCAATCAATACCGTACTGCCAACCATTAAACCTAATTGTTTGGTAAGAGTAAAATCTGACAAACCTAAACATAGAAACCCTATACAGACAATTAAACCAGTAGTAATTATCGCACTACCGACCTGACCA
>JAHFSE010000126.1:0-5667 GCA_023265895.1 Gammaproteobacteria bacterium | reverse complement strand
AGTAATGTTTTATTTAAAAACTTTCGAGTAATGATTTTCCCTTGCGCTTTCTGCTTAGCAAAAGCTTGATGAATGCTTTCCAATAAATGTACTGTATCGTCTACAATAACACCAAAAGATATAGCAAAAACGGTAGCAACTCCCATATTCACCTTGCCGAAAAATATGCCCCAAAAACCAAAAACGAGTAAGCCCGGCAATAAATTGGGTAGTAATGATAAAATACCTAATTCTATAGATTTTAAAGCCCAGCAGAGAATGAGGGTAATCAGTAAGACGGCTAAACTCGAACCAAACACCATACTGTGAATGACCATTTGTCCCAAGTAAGCATACATGAGTGATATGCTAGTGACTTGAGTTTTCGTAATATTAAGTTTTGCATTAGTTGATGTATGAATCATTAACCAATGATTCATTTTCTTTTCTAAAGCTAACAAGTCTCGTGAAGATAACATTTTAATGAGCGGCATGATTCGCACTTGGTGAGCCGATTCATTAAAATATAGAGATAATTCTTTTTCGCCCTGCTCACTTAAGCTTGCTGAACTGAGTAATTCTTCAATTTGAGTATTATTTTTTAGACTCAGTGGTTTATTTGGCGCAAATAATTGCTGTAATTGTTCTAAAAAATCGATAGGGGAAATGACTTGAACAATCTCCGGCTGTGTCATTAACCAAGCCTCTAATTGTTCTAGATTTTGATATAATGCAGGATTATATAAATCCTGCTGATTTTTAACAGTCAGCACAATAGATAATCGATCCCAACCACCTAATTTACTTTCAATAAAGTCCATAGATTGGCGAACGGGTAACTTTTCTGAAAAATAATCTTTCATATTATCGTCTAATTGATTACTCGAAATACGCGTAATTAAATAGCCCGAGCTCAATAAAACCGTCAACATAATAATCCAAGGATAACGCACGGCAAATCTTACCCAAGGTTGAATCCATTGAATAAAGTGTATGTGTAGTTTAATTGGATGATCTTTTAACCTGTGTGCAATGCTAGGAAAAATAAAATAAACCGATAAATAACTAGATAAAATACCTAAACTTGCCACATAAGCCAATTCACGAAAAGGTGCAGAATTCACACTCATCAAAGATGCAAAACCTACAGCAGTTGTCATGCTGGTAATGAAAATTGCTTTTTTCATTTGTAGCCAACTGGTTTGAATCGTTATTTTTTTTAGTGCTGCATGGGTCCAAATATGCACACAACTACATAAAGTGAGCGTCATCACAATGGCGCTGGCGGGAGAATTAATTTGCGTTAAAGGAATGCCTAACCATCCCTGAAACCCTAAAGTTAATAATACGCTAATATCAATGATCACTAATGTCGTCATGATGATTAGCCAAGAGCGATAAAGAAAAAATAAAAAGCCAATCGCGACAAGATGTAATACCAAAGACATCCATACAGCATCGCGAGTCATCACATCAATAAAGGTTTTATTAATAAATAATGTGCCTGAAGCCTGCACTTGCCACTCAGGATGTTGCTGTTGAAGTTGCTGAACTTGTTCGGTAACGCTAGCAAGCACTTGATCACGCGCTGATTGCCATTGTTTATTATGATCCGGTAATTGATACTCAATAATAACAACCGCTGTTTTTAAATCTTGTCCCACCAAGGTATGGTATAAATAATTTTTTCCGTGCTGCATGACATAGCTTTGAATGGTTTGTAAGGCCGCTGGAGAGAATTTTTGCTGTTGTAAATAGTCATATAGCGAAATAATATCTGCATTGCTGCTCTGCCCCACCGCTAATTTAGGGGGTGAAATCATCACACGAGTCAGTGATTCAACATGGCGAACATAAGGTTGTTGCTCTACCCAAGTTGTTAGTTTTTGCAAGCTCTGTAATATTAACGGTTGAATAATAGAACCTTGCTTTGGTGCAATGGCGATTGCTATCAGTTCATTCTGACCAAAATTTTTCTCTGTTTCACTGAATTGCAAAAAACTGGCATGCTGATGATCGAACAAGCGCAAATAGCTTGTCACAATTTCTAGCCTAAAAATGCCCGAGATACCGATAAGAAAGAGAAAAGCCACCAAAATTGTCTTAGAATAAGAGGGTATTTTCATTCTGTTATAAATCCTTTTTTATTGATACTCGCGGGGCGTAATTCTAACAGGGTATTGACCTGTTTGAAAAATACAATGACACAAACTCCGATTCCTTTATTTGATACGATAGACTTTATCCTCGGTCAACGACCTTCTTCTTCGTTGTCTACGCAACAACAGACAGATTATTTGGTCAGTCGTGCATTTTTGCGAGCCTATGAAGGGAGCCAAGGCACCTTTAATTCTTATCGTCGAGAAGTTGAGCGACTGCTTCATTGGACTTGGTCTATAGCTGGCAAAATTTTAGCGGAATTGAAACGAGAAGATATCGAGCTTTTTATTCGTTTTTGTCAAAATCCACCCAAACATTGGATTGGTGTTAAAAAAGTACCTCGCTATGTTGAGCAACAAGGGGAACGTATTCCTAACACCCAATGGCGCCCCTTCGTTGCAACCCTGAGTAAATCCTCTCATCGTCAAGGTAATCTACCCAAAACCCAAGATTTTGAACTCTCTCAAGGTGCACTACGAGAAACACTGGCTATTCTAGGTAGTTTCTTTAATTATCTAACGCAAGAAGAGCATACTTTGTTGAATCCAGTGGCATTGATTCGACAAAAAAGTAAATTTATTCAAAAACGCCAAGGCCCTATTAAAATTCGCCGCCTTAGCCAACAGCAATGGCAAATGGTGATTCAATGCGCAGAAACCATGGCAGAGGAAAATCCTCATTTACATGAACGCACGCTGTTTATGATGTCGGCACTTTACTCTATGTATTTGCGTATTTCTGAATTATCCGCCAGCGCACGCTGGATTCCTAAAATGAATGATTTTCACCGGGATCATCATAATCTTTGGTGGTTTACTACGGTGGGGAAAGGCAATAAAGAACGACAAATTGCTGTCAGCGATACTATGTTAAAAGCGCTTGAACGGTGGCGACAATTTTTAGGCTTAACACCGCTACCTTCGTTGGCTGATCAAAGTCCATTACTACCCAAAATTCGTGGTAAAGGCCCCATTAGCAACACCACTTATATTCGCGAAATTGTTCAAGCCTGTTTTGATCGCGCCATTATTCAGTTGCGCCAATTAAATTTAATAGATGAAGCAGATCAGTTAATGGAAGCAACCGTTCATTGGTTAAGGCATACGGGTATTTCTGAAGATGTGAAAATTCGCCCACGGGAACATGTACGCGATGATGCAGGTCACAGCTCTAGCGCTATTACCGATAAATATATTGACATTGAATTAAAGGAACGCCATAAATCAGCGAGGAATAAACAGATTTATTAGTGTTTTTTCTAAAGTAGGGACGCCCTAAAACGCCCATTTATTTATTTTTCAATTGCGTTTTAATTTCATCAAAGGTCAGAACAAGCTCAAAATCTTTTGCATCTCCTAATTTTTGAATAAGACTGGGCAACTGTATATACACTTCTTGATCTTTCATCAAAGGCTTGACCGATTTAAAAGCGACGCCATCAATGCGATTTAAAGCTCTTTTATCCAGTTGAGATTCTAATAAATCAAACTCTTGACACACTTTACGAATTAAATAACGGCGCACCGTTTCATGAATTAATTTTTGACCAGAGGCTTTGTGTTTGGGTGGTTTTGGTATTCCTTGGATAACGACATAAACTAACAAGCCAGTGAGGCCAGCAAAGCACAAAAACATTTTTAAAATACTTTCAGCGCTCATTTCGCTCTCTATTGTCTGAGTTTATTAGAGGGATATTTGTCTAGAGGGTAATAATGAAACAGCAATTACCACACTGGTTAAAGCACCCACATAACAAGTAGTAGTCATCAGATAAGCCCAATAATAAATCGAGACATGTTGATAAAAATCTAACCAAGGCAAATCATTAAATTTACCGGATAAACGGTAGAAACTTTCATTAGAGATAAAGAAAGCCACTGTTACACCTAAAATCATCCAAGCAAAAAAATAACTAAAGGTTTTCCAATGTAACGCTTTTGCCTGTTGATTAAAGCAACGACCAGCAAACCACAAAGCAGCATAACTGGGCACTAAGAAAACATAAGCAGAAGAAACACACCAACCACTGACGCCTTGTCGAATGGCAAAATAATCAATCAATGCAGCCTCTAACATTAACAGTGAGAAGACGCGTTTTTTTTGAACCAAAAACCCAGCCATAAAAAAAACTGCCCAAGAAGCATCGGGCATAACAATCGCAGAACCAAAATGATTAAAACGAGTCAAACCTAACAAAGCAATGAGTAAGACTGCCCAAAAATTTTGCTCTGACCTAGATAAATCTTTTGTTTTTAACGAAAAATTTAACCAAGATGACATAATAGATGGCTCCGATTCAATTGACTCATTATTTTACAATAATCCCACACTAACCTTTATTGCTCACCATCATACTTTAAGGTGACAAAAAAGCCGCGGCCTGGCTGAGCAAAGAAAGCAATGGTTTCATAATCTTTATCTAATACATTTTCAATGCTGGCTTGTAATTTCCAAGCTTTCGCTAAGGGATATTCTGCTCGCAAATTTAACAAAGCATAACCAGGCAAACGCGCAGTGCTGGACAACTTATCATAACGAGGGCCTTGAGCAAAGACTTGTACTGCCAAATCTACTTGCGCAATCTGTCGACTGAGCTCTAGGTTCATTTGCGCACGACTGCGACGAGGTAAATCATGACCATGACTGGCGGCATTTTTACTTTCTGGTCGTAAAAAAGTCGCTTGAGCGCTCAATTGCCAAACATTGAACCATTGAGTACTCCACTGCGTTTCTAAGCCAGTCACGGTTGCCTTACCGACGTTAATTGAACCATCAAAATTATTATTTAACTCAATTAGATCTCTAAAATTTGTTTGAAATAAATGCACAGACCAAGGATTGTTGAGGCCTAAATAATCCAAACCAATTTCTTTGCTTTGCGAGTGCTCAGGTAATAAGTTAGGGTTGCCATGATAGTAAGGATCGTTAGGATCATCATAATAAAGATCGTTAAAGGTTGGTGCTTTAAATGCGTTACCCCAACTCGCTGTAATACGATAGTCGCGTGGTAATTTCATGCCCCAACGCGCTGTTCCCGTATTGTAATCACCAAATTGTTCGTTATGATCCCGACGACCACTCACTTCCCAAGTAGAGCCCATCCATTGAGTACGCAGCAACGCAAAAACACCTTGGTTTTCTCGACTTTTTACTGCATAGGCAGTGGAACTTTCATTAATTTGATCCTGTAAATAATCAAATCCTACCGTTAAGCGAGAGGCGTGACCAATTTTAAAATAATTGATCCAGCTAGCACTGTCTTTTTGGGTATTAAATTTACTTTTTTCAGCACTGCCTAATAAATTACGTGAATTATCTTGGCTCTCACCTAACAACCAAGACATATCCCAAAAAGAATTTAATTGAGTATCTAATTGACCACTTACAACTTGCTGCTGATTTTTCGCTTCGTTCGCATAAGGCGGACTATTATCATATTCATTATCGGCGTTTGAACGTAACCAATGGGCTTGTACTTGAGTAGTATCGGTTAAATGCCAACCAGCACTAGCACTATGGGCCTGCTGA
>JAHFSE010000125.1 GCA_023265895.1 Gammaproteobacteria bacterium | reverse complement strand
AATGTTCCTTCGGCGTCACATAACACAACATTGCGGTACCTAACGAACCAATGACAGCGGCGCCAATTGCGGAAGTAATATGATCATAACCTGGCGCAATATCCGTCGTCAGCGGCCCTAAAGTATAAAAAGGTGCGCCATGACAATATTTTAACTGCTCTTCCATATTGGCTTGAATTAAATGCAGAGGCACATGACCTGGACCTTCAATCATGACTTGCGCATGATGCTGCCAAGCTTTTTCTGTTAATTCACCCAATGTGCGTAATTCTGAAAATTGCGCCTCATCATTAGCATCAGCAATAGAACCAGGACGCAAACCATCTCCTAAGGAAAAAGTTACATCATACGCTGCCATAATTTCGCAAATTTCATCAAAATGAGTATATAAAAAATTTTCTTGATGATGCGCCAAACACCATTTCGCCATAATAGATCCACCGCGCGACACAATGCCGGTTAAGCGATTGGCAGTCAGCGGTACGTAACGCAATAACACGCCCGCATGAATGGTAAAATAATCCACGCCCTGCTCGGCTTGCTCAATTAAAGTATCACGATACATGGCCCAAGTGAGCTCTTCCGCTACACCACCCACTTTTTCCAAGGCTTGATAAATAGGAACCGTACCAATCGGCACGGGGGAATTACGAATAATCCATTCACGAGTTTCATGAATATGTGGCCCAGTAGATAAGTCCATTACCGTATCTGCACCCCAACGAATAGACCAAGTCATTTTTTCTACTTCTTCTTCGATCGAAGAGGTCACTGCAGAATTACCAATATTTGCATTAATTTTAACTAAAAAATTTCGGCCAATAATTTGTGGCTCTAATTCTGTATGATTAATATTGGCAGGAATGACCGCACGCCCCGCAGCCACTTCTTGGCGAACAAATTCCGGCGTTATTATTTCTGGAATTGCACCACCCACTCGACAAGGAAATTGACGCTGTAACTCAATATCTTGTTGTGCGCGTAAATTTTCTCGAATGGCAATAAATTCCATTTCTTCAGTTATTTTTCCCTGTCGCGCATAATAAAGCTGTGTCAAAGTTTGTCCCAAACGTGCGCGACGTGGCTTAGGTAAGTGAGCAAATCTAACGGCTTCTGCCCTTGGATCCTTATGACGCCTATCGGCATATTCAGAAGAAAACGCAGCCAATACCTCACTATCATCTCGACGTTCTAACCAACAAGTTCGCAATGCAGGTAATCCGCAACGGATATCAATCGACACGTTAGGATCGGTATAAGGCCCCGAAGTGTCATATAACAAAATATTTGGATTTTCTATTTGGCCTTGTGTCGTATATGTAGCAGTTTGAGTGATCAAACGAAAAGGCACTCGAATATCTGGCTGACGCCCTTCTCTGTAGACTTTATGCGAGTGAGGGAAAGCACGAATGGCTTGTTGATCAACTTGCGCACGCTCTTTTAATAACTGCATGCTAGAATCTTGTAATTGCTCTGTCATAATGCGTGCCCTACACTTTTTCAAATACCACTGAATTCGTTATCTTTAACTGTTTGAGTAATATGGATCATGTCTAAACACAATTGCCTATCATCTACTGCCTTAACTGCTCTGACTATTTTAATCAGCCTAATCAACCCAACGACTTCTTATGCGATAGACACCCTAGCCGCCAAAACTACCGAAGGCATGCTACCCTCCTCTTCCGTAGAGATTCAAGCAAAATCCTCATCGGTGGATTTAGCCCAATTATTGGAGCTTGCCGTTCAGCATGATGCCGAATGGCAATCCAATCAGTTGAATGCAAAAGGACAACAGGAAAATTACGCGCAAGCCAAAGGTCAATTATTACCTCAATTGCAGTTCACTGCACAAACAGCTTTTAATAAAGACGACGGCACTAATCTTTCAACGCTGAGACAATACAACAGCCACTCTCAGAGCCTACGCTTATCTCAGCCGCTCCTACGATTAGATTCTTGGTTTGCAATGAAACATGCGCAAGCACAATATGCACAGACGGATGCAGAATTGGCTTCTGCTTATCAAACATTAATTATCAAAGTAGCAACCAACTACTTTGATTGGTTAAAAGCAGAAGCACAACTTAATTTTGCAGAAGCGCAAGAACAAGCCTATAAAAAACAACGGGAGCAAGTTCAGCTGAATTTCAAAGCAGGCATTGTTGGTCTCACTGATGTTTATGAAGTGCAGGCAGCTGCAGATCTTGCCCATACACGCAGCATCACCGCCCACAATCAATTAATAACGGCGCAAAAAAATATTCAATCCTCCACTGAAATTGCAATTAAAGCCATCGCACCGCCAACACGGACTCAATTATCTCAAGTCATTGATCAGCAATCAGAAGCACATTGGTTGCAAGTTGCTTATGCGCACAACCCCAATTATCAAGCTGCTCAAAAAGCGTTGGAAGCAGCTCAGCAAACTAAAAAAGAACAAGCCAGTAGCTTTGGACCGCAGGTAGATTTAGTAGGTAGTTATACCGATAGCAGTAATACGGTTTTATCAGCACAACAAACTCAACGTCAAACTTCACAACTTTCATTACAGCTTTCTTTACCTTTATGGACCAGCGGACAAACAACCTCACGCTATCGACAAGCAAATTATCAAACGCATGCAGCAGAAGCACATCTCACGGCAGTCAAACGCGACGTTCAAATTAAAGTCAGTAATTTATTAGAACAAATGAAGGCAGACCAACAAATTCTAGAAGCACAACAACAAGCCAAACAATCAACAAAAACAGCGCTCATGGCAACTCAGGCGGGTTATCGAGCAGGCATACGGACTATTGTTGAAGTATTACAAGCAGAAAGCGCTCATCTGGAAAGCATTAAAGACTATCAAACGGCTTTATATGATTCGTTACTACATGCACTGCAATTTGAACAAGCGCTAGGGACTTTATCAGCACAAACAGCAATGCAATTTTCTGGAACATAGTTAGAAAAAACTATACAGAATAAATATGATGGATATGAGCAACAACCCGCTCCAACGCACCGCGGTTACGATGCAATACTGAAAGTCCATAACGTATTAATTGTTCCGCTTGATCAGGATAATCAATCAGTAAATCTAACATACTCGATAATTCGGACGCATCGCCAACCTGAATAATACCTTTCTCTTCAATCAGCTCACCCACAATCGTCTGAAAATTAAATACATGCGGCCCAACAATAGTTGGGCAACGCAATGCAATGGGCTCTAAAACATTATGTCCACCATGAGCAATAAAACTCCCACCCACAACAGCCATATCACTGGCTGCATATAGTTTTAATAATTCTCCCATGGTATCCACGAGCAATACTTGTATTGCTTCATCGACTGCAACACCAGAACTTTTCAACACATAGGAAAGTTTCATTCCTTGCAACAACTGCACAATTTCCTGCGCTCTCTCCGGGTGTCTTGGCACCAATACCAACAAACTACTGGGATTTTTTTTCAATCGATCCAGTTGCACCTTTAACAATAAAGCTTCCTCACCACAATGTGTACTCGCAGCAATCCAAACAAAACGCTGCTCGCCCCATTGTTGTCGTAACGCTTGCCCTGCTAACAACAAACTTTCGTCAATTGCCAAGTCAAATTTAATACTACCCGTGATACTCACTCTATCTTTTGGCAAACCCAATTCTACTAACCGTTGAGCATCTTGCTCTGCCTGCGCGCACACATAAGTAAGCTGTTGCAGCATCACTCGAGTAAAAGTTTTCATATAAGCATATTTTTTTGCCGAGCGGGCAGATAACCGTGCATTAATCAACATACTCGGAATTCCCTTAAGATAGGCCTGATGAATCATTTGCGGCCATAATTCTGTTTCCATGATAATTAATAAACGAGGATTAATCTGAGTAAAAAAACGTCGCATTAAAAAAGGTAAATCATAAGGCACATAGACGTGATGTACTTGATCACCAAATTTCTTAGCAATTTGCTCAGAGCTGGTAGGCGTCATACTGGTAATTAAAATGGGAACGCTGGGATAATCTTTTAATAATCGTTTAATCAGCGGTACTGCTGCCAAAAACTCCCCAACAGATACCGCATGTATCCAAATACATTGAGAGAGCTTCAACTGTGATGGCCAAAAACGTTCAGCCAATCGATGACGATAAGCAGGTATTTTTCTCGAACGCCATAACAACAAGCCTAAAGCAATGGGTAATATGAGGAAAAATAAAGCGGCATAAAAGTTACGTGTTATGATGCCCTGAATTTTTTCACTGAGACTCATCACTACTCCTAATACTATGAAAACGAATACTCACTACTGGCATCCACGTTATTGGCCAACTTGGTTAGCTTTAGCAATATTACGCATCACGATTTATCTACCTTCTCATTTGCGTATTCTGCTTGGCCGTGCATTGGGGAACTTACTATTCATGGTTGCTAAACGACGACGCCATATTACCCAAGTCAATATCCGTTTGTGTTTTCCTGAGCTCACGCCAAAACAACAGCATCGATTGGTGCAACAAGTTTTTCAAGAAAATGCTATTGGCTTACTTGAAACCGCACAGTCCTTTTGGGCACCAATAGAATCATTTAAATCGCAAGTTGTCTTTAAAAATATCCAAGCATTAAAAACGGCTGTTGCTGCAGGAAAAGGCGTGCTACTCATCGGTGCACACTATACCACGCTCGATTTAGGCGGCTTATTATTTTCGCTATTTTTCCCACTGGATGTCATGTATCGACCCCACGACAATCCATTATTCGATGCGGTCTTACGGAAAGCTAGAGCAAGATGGGCGCATGCTGTCATTCCCCGAAATAATATGCGTGCGATTTTTCGCAGCCTCAAACAAGGCCATATTTTTTGGTATCCTGCAGATCAAGATTATGGCGAACATCTCTCTGTATTTGCACCTTTCTTTGGTATACCAGCCGCAACTCTAGAAACGACAGCACGTTTAGCGCAAGTAAATCACTCCCCAGTTTTAATTATCGGTCACCATCGCTTACCAGATCACAGCTATGTTTTAAGTGTTTCTGATCCACTGACTCATTATCCCAGCGGTCATGCAGTAAACGATGCTACGCAGGTAAATGCCGAAATAGAAAAACAAATTCGTCGT
This sequence comes from Gammaproteobacteria bacterium, assembly GCA_023265895.1. Taxonomy (GTDB): domain Bacteria; phylum Pseudomonadota; class Gammaproteobacteria; order Pseudomonadales; family JAHFSE01; genus JAHFSE01. Next base: position 1,274 of record JAHFSE010000125.1, on the reverse strand, counting down.
TTCCCCGCTCAATATATGTGGGTACATAGGCGATTTAAGACCCGAGGTGAGGGTGAACCTGATCGTTATGGTGAATAGAAGAAATACACTGATTAATTTTCTCTACCTTAATCTGCCTCATACAATGATGATGCTGCAACGGACACTCACGCTTACGACAAGGACTGCAAGGTAAATCTAAAAAAATAATTTCAGATTGATGATTCAGTGGTGGTGCATATACTGGTGAAGTTGCGCCATACAACCCAATAACACGCCTATTTAATGCAGCAGCCACATGCATTAAACCAGAATCATTACTCACAACCACATCCGCTAAAGACAATAAGTCCACGGCATCAACCAACTGAGTTTTTCCGATCAACGAATATAGAGAAGCTAACAAATGCTGCGGGACGACGCTTAAAATAGTGCGTGCAATCACCTCATCCTTTGGTGAACCTAACAACCAAACCTGCCAACCCTGTTGAATTTTTTCTTGAGCTAACTGCGCAAAATATTCCGCTGGCCAACGTTTAGCAGCACCAAATTCTGCACCAGGACACAGCACCAAAATCGGCTTATCTAATATTAACTGGAAACGACGTAAGAGCTCTGACCGATGCGCTTCATTAATTTGCAAAACAGGTAAAGAAAATGACTCGGGTAATAATGCATTTTTCGGTAAGCCTAAAGCAACCAAACGATCGATCATACGTGGATATTTTTTTGCATCTAATCGACGTAAATCATTTAATAAACCATAACGCATTTCTGTTGCCAAACCTGTGCGCAACGGAATATTGGCTGCCCAGGCTACAATGGCGGATTTCCAGGAAATGGGTAACACAATGGCCCGATCATATTTTTCAGCGCGCAAACTTTTACCCAAACGATAACGCTGCTTAAAACTGGTTTCACCGTGAGAAAAAGGCAAAGATAAAATGCGATGAATTTCTGGCATGCGCGCTAATAACGGCGCACTCCAATCTGGCGCTAACACGTCAATCATTGTATTTGCATGATTATTTTTTAATACTTTAAATAATGACTGAGTCATCACCATATCGCCGACCCAAGAAGGGCCGACGATCAATATTTTTTCCATTTTTTTCCCTTTATAGCATTACTGCATAACACCCCCCTTTAACAAAGGGGGGCTAGGGGGGATTTTATTGATAACAGAAAATAATTAATTTTTTAAATCCCCCTCAATCCCCCTTTTTCAAAGGGGGAAGTGGAGATTATTTAACTAAACTAATCCATTCAGGGTATGCTTCACGTTTAGCTAACAC
>JAHFSE010000124.1 GCA_023265895.1 Gammaproteobacteria bacterium | reverse complement strand
GCCAATAAAGCAGGAATATCTGTGACACCGATAGAGACATTTTCGACTTTTGTTTCCTGTGCCGTGCCCGCATTACCGGGTGCGACATAAATTTTGTCAGCTAAGGGAGATTGTGCTAATTTCCAAGCGAAGGCGTGTTCGCGGCCGCCGTTGCCTATAACCAGAATATTCATAATGTTGAGTCCAGCTTAGCCTGTTAAATAAGCTCGTTATCCTAATGACTTGTGGACAATCTGTCATCCTATAGCGATGGGAATTTTTTGTAGTCGATCGATATAGAAGCCATGGGTACAGGGGTAAACGCCACACTGTTGCGCTGCTGGATATTTGGCTTTATCGAAATACCATAGGTCATCATCGACTTTAATTTCTACCACCACATCACCCACTGCATAACAATAGTCCTTTAAAATAGCCTTAGAGAAAAAAATTCTTTGAGCTAAATGAATAACATTGTCGGATGTTTTGATTGCGCTGGGTACTGTTTGAGAGAGCGCATCGATTTTAATGTTTTTTTCATGTAGTTTTTTTTCAGGATAAAAAGCAATTGCCACTTTGGTTGCTGCGCCATTTTTAGGTAGCCTATGTTGTTTAGTTAATAGTTTATAAGCGTAGTTCTGTTCATTTTCAGGGGGCAACAAGGTGAACCCCATGGTTTGCCAAAATGGAATGGAGGAGGGTGGATTGCATTCAATTAATAGCAGGCATTCGTTGCGTTTTTCTGCTTGAGCAATGCAGTGAGCTACGAGTTTTTTCCCAATGCCTTTTTTGCGCATGTCTTGCCGTACTTGCATGACGCTCCACTGCGTCATTAATCCGCCCCATTGATAAGCAACTGGGGTATTTGTTGTCTCATCAAGATAGACAAATAAATTTTTTTCTCGATGTTGTTGTTCTGTGTCTTTCCAATAGCAGAGAAAATTATCTTCTACTTCATTCTCTTCTTCCTGCAGTAGCCAGGAATAAATCATTTTCATATCTGCATCGGTGGCGCGTCGAATGCTGGCTCGATGTTTTTTCATGGTTGGTATTTGAATGATGGAAGAATGTGGTTTGAGTATTTTAAACAGGCTCTAATGGACCACAATACTTTGCGCTACTTTATTAGGATCCGATTCACCGACGGTGTAACTGCTGATCAACGCACTGACGACAAAAAGCACTGCCAGTAGGATGAATAAATCGGGTTTGCTACTACGCATAAAATATAAAAGCTCCTGCCTATTTAATAAAATCTGTCTTAATCAGAGTAATGTGGAATGTTTGTCTTCGCCACTTTTCATTTTGTTTTCTCTTAAAATAGAAGATAAAAAATGAAAAACTGCCAAAAACGGGCGGCGCATTGTACCTGATTTATTGTCAAAAATCCGTTATCTTTTTTGGTTTTGTCGACAGCGATAAATTTTTTGATCGGTTATTACGCTGTGAAGGGGGATATCCCAGGTATTTGTAATGAGCGGAGCAACTTTTTGCGCTTCATAGGCTGCGCCGATGAGTTTTGTTTTGTGTAGTGATCGACGGATAAAAGCAAAAGTGCGGTCATAGTAACCGCCGCCCATGCCTAAGCGGGTGCCTTGCTCATCAAAACAAACCAGTGGTGTGATAACTAAATCTAAACACCAAGGCGGTAATCTATTTCGCAAAGGTGATATGGGTTCTGGAATGCCGAAACGGTTGAGCACTGTTGGGGTATTGATATCGTAAGGTGTAAATAATAAATGTCCAACTTTCCATGGATGTAATACCGGTAAATAAAAACGCTTGGTTTTTGAGAATGCAGCGGACAATAAATCCAGTGGATTCATTTCACCTTGTTGTGGCCAATAGAGCGCAACGTGATGGCTGGCAATCCATTCGGGTAATTGCAACAGGTGTTGCATCCAATGATGAGCCGCTTGTTGCTGATATTGCGGTGTGAGCTTGCATCGCCATTGACGGGTCGTGCGTCGTAACGCTTGGCGAGTGAGTTCATCTGTAGTGACAGACCTTGACATGATTTTGGCGTCAATACCGTAAAGGAAAGTGAGTAAAAATGTACTCCAAAATACCGTTGCCAAATCGAGTCCATGAACCCTGCAGTTCATGGCGGAGACACCTGAAACGCATCAGGCTTTCCACTCGAGGTGGACTTGCACAACAGCGTTTACGATCGGCATCCCCTATAGCGTACTTATCGGGTCAGGAACATGATTTGGTTAACGAGTATTTCAGAGCACGAGGGTAAGTATATGAAGAAGCCTTGAGATTAGCCAGTTACAAAGTTGAACTTCTGGTATAGAACTTCTGATATAGTAAGTCCCCTCTTATCGAGTGAAATATCCTATCTACGATGAACCTGCTATTGAAATAAGAGAGCGATGATGAGACAAGCATTTCCCCCCGTGGATTTTGATGAATTAGTAGCAACCTGTGATCTTGCTCATTTGAGCGCCAGTGCTGCTGAACTTCATGGTCAAGCTGCCGGATTACATTTGATGCCACCTGTTATGCCAGTGGAACAATGGATAACAATGATTCGTGCTGATGCGGAATTAACTCAACCCTTAGCGGAAGAAGATCAGCAATTACTGATGAATCTTTATCAGCATGTAGCTTTGGCATTGGAGCAAACAGATTTAAGTTTTCAATTACTATTACCCGATGACGATGCACCGTTATCACAGCGATTAGATGCCTTAGCCCAATGGGTGCAAGGTTTTTTAATGGGATTAGGCAGTGCGGGTGTTAAAAATAATCAAATTCATGGTGAAGTGAAAGAGACTTTATCAGATTTGGTCGAAATCTCTCAGATTGAAAGTTCGCAAATTGAAGGTGCAGAAGCAGAAGGCGAAGATGCTGAAAAAGATTACGCTGAATTAACTGAATATGTCCGTATGGCAGTTTTATTATTGCATGCCAGTTTTGTGTCTGGAGCAACAGCCCATGGGTAGTTTATTAACGCAGGATATTTTTAAAAAACGCCGCCAAAAATTGATGAAAAAAATGGGTCCTGATACGGTGGCCGTTGTGGCTGCTGCGCCTCATCTATTACGTAATCGTGATACTCATTATCCTTATCGACAATCCAGTGATTTTTATTATTTAACTGGTTTTGCTGAGCCAGATGCAGTGTTGGTTTTAGCGCCGAATCATCCACAAGGTGACAGTGTTTTATTTTGCCGACCTAAAGATAAAATGGCAGAAATTTGGGATGGTTATCGGGTTGGGCCTGAAGGTGCTTGTTTGAATTATGGGATGGATGCGGCTTATCCCATTGCGGTGTTAGATGAAAAAATTTCCTTGTGGTTGTCGGGTCGCGAAAGTATTTTTTATGATATCGGTGGCAATCTTGTTTTTGATCAACGCATATTGGGTTGGATTCAACACTTAAAATCCAAAGTACGTTCTGGTGTTGCCATACCTCATCAATATATTGCGCTCGATTCTATTTTGCATGAAATGCGTTTGATGAAATCAGTGGATGAAATTCAATTGATGCAAGCAGCAGCTGATATTTCTGTGCAAGCCCATCAACATGGGATGCAAGCTTGTCGACCCGGCATGATGGAATATGAATTAGAAGCGGAGTATCTGAAAACTTTTTATCAATTAGGCGCTCGTTCGCCGGCTTATCCTTCGATTGTTGCCGGTGGAGAAAATGCCTGTATTTTACATTATGTAGAAAATAATCAGCCGCTCGCATCGGGTGATTTAGTGTTGGTGGATGCGGGTGCAGAATTAGATCATTACGCTTCTGATATTACACGAACTTTTCCGGTGAATGGACGTTTTAGCCGTCCTCAGCGCGCATTATATGATTTGGTATTAGAGGCACAGCTGGCTGCAATTGAGTCGGTTCGCGTCGGTTGTTATTGGCATCAACCTCATGAGATTGCGGTTAAAGTACTTACTCAAGGTTTGGTAAAATTAAAATTATTATCGGGTTCCATCGCAAAATTAATTCAAAAAGAAAGTTATCGATCTTTTTATATGCATCGTACCGGACACTGGTTAGGTATGGATGTTCACGATGTAGGTGCTTATAAAATAAAAGAGCAATGGCGTGAATTAAAAGCGGGAATGGTTTTAACGGTAGAGCCAGGGCTTTATATCAGTCGTGATGCCGAAGTGGCGAATCAGTGGAAAGGCATTGGTATTCGTATTGAGGATGACGTGTGTGTGATGGCGAAAGGGCCGAAAATATTAACGGCTGCGTTAGTTAAAAAACCCGATGATATTGAATCTCTAATGGGATAATGACATGACTCAATATGATATTACGATTGTGGGTGGTGGATCGGTTGGTGTGACTTTGGCCTGCGCTTTAGCGCGCATTGCTCAGCTAAAAATATTATTGGTAGAAGCCGCGCCCATGAAAGGTTTTTGTACCGCGGTTGGGGTCGATGTGGTTGCGCGCAAGCATGAATATCGGCGTTATTTTGATGCGGTGAGTACGGCATTATCTCGAGGTACGGCGGAAATTTTCCATCAACTGAATTTATGGTCTGAAATTCGTCAGTACGCAACACCTTTGCAGCAAATTCACATTTCAGAAAAAGATCGTTTTGGCCAATCTGTTATTGATGCAAAACAGGAAAAAGTACCTGCCTTAGGGTATGTGGTAGAAAATCACTGGCTCACCAGTGTGTTACTTGCGCAATTGCAAAAAACTTCTGTGGAATGTCGGTCGCCGGTTTCAATTACTGCAGTAAAACCCATCAATGAAGGTTGGGAAGTGGTTTTATCTAATACCGCTCAACAGACGAAAGACGTCGTTTCAACTAAGTTGTTAGTGGGTTCTGATGGTTCCCATTCCAGCGTCAGAAAATTATTGGGTATTGAAGCCAGCCATGAAGATTATCAACAAACCGCCGTTGTCACGAATGTAGTGACTGAGAAACAAGGGTTAATGGCGTTTGAACGTTTTATGCCAACGGGGCCATTGGCGTTATTACCCTTAATTGAAAAACGTTATGCTTTGGTGTGGAGTTTGCCGCCAGATCAAGCCAAAGCCATGATTGAATTATCTCCGCAAGATTTTTTAGTACATGTACAGAAGAATTTTGGTCATCGCTTAGGTGCATTTACGCAAGTAGGTGAGCGTAATTTATATCCATTGCAATTAATTCAAGCGAAAGAAATGGTGCGCCCTCATTGCGTGTTGTTAGGGAATGCAGCACGGACGTTGCATCCTGTTGCGGGACAAGGTTTTAATTTAGCCGTGCGGGATATTGCAGCCTTGACTGCATTAATTCAACGTCAATATCAAAGGCAACAACCTTTAGGTGATTTGCAATCTTTATTGAATTTTTCTGAGCAACGACAAAAAGATCAAACCAAAGTTGTGCAATTTACCGATACATTATTACGCACTTTTTCCAGACCTTCAGAAGGTTGGTTGGGATTGCGTAATTTAGGTTTGGTGACCTTTGACTTATGGCCTTCGGCAAAACATTTGTTATCCGTCCATGCCATGGGTAAAGGTGCTTATGTCAAATTAGGAGACAAGCCTGATGAAACAATATGATGTTGTTATCGTCGGCGGTGGTGTTATAGGAGCAACTTTGGCGTGTCTGCTAAGTCAATCCGTGCGTCCTATCACAGTTGCTGTTATTGAACCTCATATTGCGGCATTAGATACCTCTGTTGCATTAGACAGTCGAACGACGGCATTGAATTTAGCCAGCGAACAATTACTGACATCCATCGGTGTTTGGTCTGATTTGATTCGTTATCCTATTGCACCTTTTGTAGGTATGGAAGTGTGGGAAGCAGATGGTACGGGTGCTATTGATTTTTCTGCAGACTCTATTGGTCAAACGCACTTAGGTACATTGGTAGAAAATCGTTATTTGTTAGCCAGTTTGCTTAATAAAGCGCGTGCTTTAAATCAGACCGATTGGTATACGCCTCATCGTTTGCAATCCTTAAAAAGGATCGCGTCTGGTTTCGAGGTGTTGTTAGATCATAATCAAGGGTTTACAGCAAGGTTAGTGGTTGGTGCCGATGGTGCTCGATCTCGAGTGCGTGAACTGTGCGAATTTTCAGTGCGTGAGTGGGATTATCATCACACCAGTTTAGTGACTTGGGTGAAAACAGAAAAACCGCATCAGTCCATTGCGAGACAAATTTTTTTACCACAAGGGCCATTGGCTTTTTTGCCGCTACAAAATAATGTCAGCAGTATTGTGTGGTCCTCTGCGCCAGAGCATATTCAATCGCTGATGGCATTATCTGACGTCGAATTCATGGCGGTGTTAGCGGATGCTTTTGAGCATCGATTAGGTGACGTTATAGAAATAGGGCCGCGGCTAAATTTTCCGTTGCATCATCGTCATGCAAAAACTTATTGCCAACCCCATGTGGTTTTGGTGGGTGATGCAGCGCATAACATCCATCCCCTGGCGGGGCAAGGTGCTAATTTAGGTTTTCTCGATGTTGAAAAGCTTGCGGCATTATTAATTCAAGCC
>JAHFSE010000123.1 GCA_023265895.1 Gammaproteobacteria bacterium | reverse complement strand
TGCTGCCGGTATTGTTTGTGGTAACTCGCTGCTCACAACTACTGGTACAGCTGGCTGTGATAATCCTTCAACGGGCTGAGTAATGAACGGTTGCAATGCTGCTGCAATTGGATTCTCTATATTCAATACTGGACTAGCTTCAACATGAACTACGGGTGTAGTTGATTGTGACAACACTTTAACGGACTGCATTTCAAAAGCAGGTGCCTTCATCACCTGAGGGTAACTAGAGGATTTAAATTGGCCTGACAAAATTTGAGAGATTTTTTGCAATAAATCTTTTATGACAGCATCCAAACTATTGCTTTCAATATCTACAACCGACGGCATGTCAGAACTAATTTGCCCCCCAGCGACTATTTCAATTGAGGTGTCTTTTGAAGTTAGTTCTGTATGAGCTAAGAGGTTTTGCTCGAAAATAGGTGAAGCCTTTTGTATCAAAGGCCCTAGTGCTTTGTGAAATAACTCAGCGGACACACCTTGTGTTTTCATTAATGCAACAGCCTGATTTACTAGATCATCAAACTGCTTGATTTCATTTTCTGTTGGCAACCGAGTTGAAAGACGCGCAGGATCAATTACCATTACGAATTCCTGCAAGGGCTCAGTTAATTGGGGTGACGTGCTGCGCAGGTAATCGCCCAAATTTGCCATAAAAACCTCAACCCCATTGGGCAAAACCTATTTTCATTACTACTGATAAAATGCTTATATAAAGAAATATTCATGACCGAACTAACTACCATAAGAAACACTGAGTATTTTACTGGCCACTAAGTCTTCCTGTTCAGCCTCTTCTTTAGCTAATTCTAGTCGTTGTTCATTCTCTCCTATTTCTTGGGTTACTTCTTCGTATTTTTGTAAATCCACGTAACACTTTCGATATCGTACCTGAGCCTGCTCAACACGTTGTTCTGCCTGAATAAGCTGATCCTCTAAATCACTTGTTTTCTTTTCACGAGCTAGTAATTCTTCCTTTAATGCAACGACATCGTCTTTATACTCGTTAATTGCCTTAAGCCCAATCGCAATATTTTCAATTTTCTTAAATAACCGATGTTTTTCCGTTAAAATAAATTGACGAAAAGCCTCTACCGCTTCGCGGTGCTCATTCAAAGCTTTCTGCTGACTCATAAGAGCAGCTTTTGCTTTAATAACTTCTCGCTCAGCAGCCTCAACACGAAAAGTTTTAATCTTCACAATTTGATGCAACATAGCTCTCTTCTTTTATCTATTTTCCGCTATTCCTATAAAAACTAATTGGTTTAAACAACGACTTGTTGGAGCAACTTTACGATCTCAGAATATTCAAAATATTCATACATACCTTGTCGCAAAAATTGATTTAATTGGTTAACTTTAGCAATCGCAATATCGGCTTCTAAATCAGAGCCTTTCGTATACTCACCAATTTTCACAAGCAATTCTACTTCATTATATTTCGCGAGGAGTTCTCGTAGTCGAGCAGCAGCAACCTGATGGGGTTGCGATACTAAATGACTCATCACTCGACTGATACTGGCCAAGACGTCAATAGCAGGATAGTGATTTTTTGCACCTAGTTTTCTCGATAAAATAATATGACCATCTAGAATAGACCGCACCTCATCAGCGACCGGCTCAGTCATGTCATCGCCTTCAACTAAAACGGTATATAAACCGGTAATTGAGCCTTTATCAGAGTTTCCTGCGCGCTCTAGCAATCTGGGTAAATCAGCAAATACCGATGGCGGAAAACCTCTTCGAGTCGGAGGCTCACCAGAAGCCAAACCAATTTCACGCTGCGCCCGAGCAAAACGAGTGACTGAATCCATCAATAACAATACTTTCTTTCCTTGATCTCGATAGTATTCCGCAATGGCTGTTGCCACATAAGCAGATTTTACTCTCTCCACTGCGGGTCTATCTGAAGTGGCAACCACAACCACTGCACGCTTCAACCCTTCGGGTCCTAAATCTCGCTCAATAAACTCTCGTACTTCACGGCCTCGCTCACCGATCAGAGCGATAACCACTACATCAGCTTTTGCTGCCCGAGTGATCATGCCTAATAAAACACTTTTACCACCGCCGGCTGCCGCAAAAATCCCCATTCGCTGCCCTTCACCACAAGTCAATAATCCATCGATGGCTTTAATTCCTAAAGGCAAAGGCGCATCAATCAAACGTCGCGTTAAAGGATTGGGAGAATTAGCATAAACAGGATAGTAATTATCAATTTCTAGATCTTCATCTAGATCATCACAGGGACGACCCAAACCGTCTAAGACGCGCCCTAACAGCGCTTTACCAACAGGAACACTATGAACACGCCCAGTTGGAATCACCAGCGTATCGGAAGATAAGCCAATCATATCCCCCATTGGCGTTAATAAAGCGTGCTCCTCACTAAAACCTACAATTTCAGCAAGCAACTCAGTTTGATCTTTTTTATTGACCAACCGACACAACTCACCAATTTTCACATGCGGTACAGACGCTTTAATGATGGTACCAATGACTTGCACCACCTTGCCATGAACCTTAACGAGCGCAGTATCATTAATTGCCTGCGCTAAATGCTCGAATAATCTGCGGGTACTATCATGGCTCATAATAAAAATCGCCCCTACATAAATACCTCAGCAGAATAAAATTCTTAAGGCATTAGATGATGGTGCATATGCCCCATAAATTCTGGAGGAATTTCTTGCGAACCAGTTGATTTAGCAGCACCGCTCTCCACTCGCACTTTATCCAGCTCTTTATACATATTTAAAGAAGTCTCGATAAAATTTTCTAAAATATTGCGAAAATCTGTGCTATTCACTTCGGCAATTCGATCTGTATAGCTAAACATGACTTCATCATTTACGGGATCTAATGACAAACATCCACCACGCGTTTCTTGTTGCAAATAATTCAACTGTAATGCGCGTCGAAATAACACTGAAACATCCGTAAATTGATTAGAACTCATCAATGAAGCATAGACGAAAAATGACCCTACACTCTCAGGCACTTCAATCACAATGGTTAGATGCTCATAAGTAAAAGCACAAATACCTTGGTCATTCAGTCGAATATTTTTACCGACGGCGCTACTAATTTCTGCAAGATATGAATCAATGGTTTTACGATTTTCAGACATAATTTCTATCCTATCCATCTCTGTTGTTGCTGCATGACCGCTCAGTATTCCTATCAAATAACTAAAAGGATACCGCTTCAAATAACCAGATCTTAATGATCCGCTGACTACACCTTAAAAAATATCATCGTCAATTGAAGCAAAAGCACGCCTCATTTAACATAGCCTTCACCATTCAATTCCAACACACTCAAAACATAAAGCTGCCGAAGAGTCTATCAAAGACTTCTGGCTAGACACATCCTCTGTTTAGTATATTTTTGTGACCAATCAGCAACGCCCTTCTTTAAGATTAGCTTCTAATGCGGCATCTCAATACGTTTCAGTGGCTGCACAGTAATATCCGGCGTTAACTCCTGGAAAGACAAAACAGGCAAATCATATAATTCAGGCTCAATCAATTTTCGAACATAACGCCGTATATCCATAGAAACAATCAACACTGGCTTATGCGGCATTTGGCTTAAATCACCTACGCTCGTAGCAATATTTTTCATGATTTTTGAGGATATTTTAGGATCTAACGCCAAATAAGATCCTGCTGAAGTTTGCCGAATCCCGTTACGAATCGCATCTTCTAATTCATGATCCAATAAATAAGCCGGTAAAATATTTTGGCCATTACTGTATTTATAACTGATATACCGCTTCAAGTTAATTCGAACATACTCAGTTAACATAACGGATTCTTTTTCTTTCTGCGCCCACTCCACCAAAGATTCCAAAATAACACGCAAATTACGGATAGAAATATCTTCATTCACTAATCGCTGGAAAATCTCAGCTATTTTTTGCAAGGGCAGCAATCGCTGAACCTCTTTTACAAGCTCGCCATATTTCTCTTCAATTGTACTCAAGATCGCTTTAGTTTCTTGCAAGCCAATAAATTCATTTGCATACTTTTTAAGCATAAATGACAAGTGAAATGACAAAATACTGGGTAATTCCATATACCGAATACCCAACTGTTTTAACACATCAATAGAATCAATTGATATCCAGCTTAAATGACCTCTTGGCAAAAACTGCTCTGCTTCAACAATGGGGACATCCAAAATTTGCAGCTGATCTAACTGATTAATGACTAACACATGATCTTTTTTAAATTGCCCTCGAGCAATCGGTGTTTCCTGCAATAAAACCCGATACCCCGCTTCATCCTGCCCCTTACTAAATCGCAAATGAATACCTGGGAAGGGAACGCCTAAATCCATAAACAATGCTTGCCTAATATTGGCTACTTCTTCATTCAATGTTTTGATGTTTAAAAATTTTTGTACTGAATCTGCAAGCTCTACAATAATCGGCACTGTAAGCTCAAAATCCTGCGGTTTTTTAGGGTCCGACGCTTTACCCAATGAACCGCTGCCACTGGCATCACTCATACTGCCCGTAACAATACCGTCTTCAGCGCCTTCTTTAGCAGTTTTATTTTTAAGTCGAGTTAAAAAATAACCACCACCACCAGTAATCGCAGCTAAAGATAAAAAGGTTAAGGTTGGAAAACCTGGAATGATTGCAAAACCTAATAACAGCGCACCACCAATCATTAATGCTGAAGGCTGGTTGGTAATTTGTTTACGAATATCCGAACCTAAATCTTCGGATTCACTTGTCGTTACCCGCGTTACAATAATCCCTGCTGTAACGGAAATAATGAGCGCAGGAATTTGTGCAATCAAACCATCGCCAATGGTTAAAATCGAATAAACTTCTAGCGCCTCACTGGCTGTCATACCTTGCTGCAATACGCCAATACTAATACCGCCAATGATGTTGACACAGATGACAATGAGACCAGCAATAGCATCCCCTTTCACAAATTTCATCGCACCATCCATGGAGCCGAATAATTGACTTTCTTTCTCCACATCTTGGCGACGCTTGCGTGCTTCATCCATATTAATGGAACCCGCTCGCATATCACTGTCAATACTCATTTGCTTACCAGGCATACCATCGAGAGAAAAACGTGCACTGACTTCTGCAACACGCTCAGACCCCTTTGTAATCACTAAAAACTGCACAATAGTAATGATTAAAAACAGTACAAGACCTACAATTAAATTACCGCCAACCACAAAGTTTCCAAAGGCTTCTACAATTTTACCCGCATGCGCATCTAACAAAATAAGACGGGTGATGGTAACGGATAAGGACAGCCTAAAAATCGTGGTAATTAACAAAATAGAAGGAAATGCAATGAACTCTAACGGTGAAGAAATATAGATAGAAACCATTAAAAGAATAACAGCAATACCCATATTTAAACCGATAAGAATATCTACAATTGCCGGCGGCAATGGCAGAATCATCATAAATATGATTGCCATTAACAAAATTGCAATCATCAAATCGCTGCGCTTTGTTAAGGCATTGAGTCGTCGGAAAAATATTGAATCAAACATTGTTGCTATTACCTAAATACTGCTTATATTTCTGTAGACATTTTTTTGCTAAATCTTTTCGATTCAACTTAAGTAATGAGCGCCCTTGCAATAGATACATCAAGGCAATTTCCTTTGGCTCAATTAAATTCTTAGATGCATCAATCCATTTCCTAGCTGAAATAAAAGCATCTTCATAACGCTCTTTTTTAAAATAGGCATAACTTAAAATTTTTAATGCTTGCAGATTTTTTTTATCCAAAACTAATAACGCCTCTAGCAAACAAATCGCCTTATCATAATGCTGCATTTGTAGATACACATAGGATGAAGCAAGAATCCAGTGTTGTTGTTCCAAGCTCATCATGCGTCAAATCCCTCGCCGACTTTAGACAGCACGGCTTGCAAATAAACGCGACATAACATCATTAAACTTTTTGTAGACATAATAAATAATCACTTAATAAATCCATATCGGATTCAATAATATCTAATACTGAAATACCTTGATTGAGTATCTCTTGATCCGCAGCTGACTCTACTTTTGTTTTTTTCCATTTAGCCAAAATTTTTCTAAAGGATTTGATATAAAACCACGGCGCTGTTGTATTTTGATAGAGCTTTGGCCGAATAAAATCTAATAATTCATCTGTCAATAACACCGAACTAAAATGTACTTCCAAATAATTAGTAACACGCTCACCTTCGGGCGTAATATTACTGCGTTCAGGCAAGTGGATTTCTTGCTGCGGATCAAAGTTTGGAAGAATGCGCTCAATACCACGGCTAAATTCAATGGTTGCCATAATGACTTACTATCCTCATCACTCAATCAGTGATGTACTAACAATTAACGTTTTGGCAACGCATCTCGCAGCTGCCATAATTCCTCAAATAATTGTTTCAATATCTCAGTACCCAATCCATCGCTCGA